>SKPY01000100.1 GCA_007119305.1 Nitriliruptorales bacterium | reverse complement strand
CGGGCTACGACGAGCGGGTGCGGGCCCACCCGGAGCGCTTCGTGCTCGGCAGCGACTTCCCCAACATCCCGCACGCCTACGCCCACCAGCTGGCCGCGCTCGTGCGGCTCGGCGTCGACCGCGACTGGCTCCGAGCCGTCTGCTGGGACAACGGGCGCCGCCTGCTCGCTGCGACGGGCTGACGCCGGCGTGCTGCCTGCAACGGCCCCCGCGCGCACACGGGCGGCGGCCCGTCTACAGCATCGTGAGGCCGCCGCTCACGCTCACGGTCTGGCCGGTCATGAACCCGGCGTCTGCGGAGGCGAGGAAGGCGATGACGCCGGCGATGTCGCGGGGCTCGGCGAGACGCCGCAGCGGTGTCGCCCGCACGAGCGCGTCGAGGATGCGGTCGGTGTCGCCGCCCTTGGTGAACTCGTCGAGGAAGGGGGTCCGTGTGGGTCCCGGGGCCACCGCGTTCACGCGGATTCCGTGTCGGGCCACCTCACGGGCAAGCGCCTTCACGAACGCGATCACCCCGCCCTTGGTGGCCGAGTAGGCGACCTCACCCGAGCTGCCGACGCGCCCTGCGTCGGAGGCGACGCAGACGACGACCCCGTCACCGCGCTCGATCATGCCGGGCAGGACCGCGTGCGTGCACGCCATGGTGCCCCGCAGGTTGATGGCCCAGAGCCGATCCCACAGCTCCGCGGTGGTGTCCACGAAGGGGCCCACGGAGTCCCAGCCGGCGTTGTTCACGAGAACGCTGACGGCGCCGAGGTCGGCCTCCACCGCGTCCACCAGTGCCGCGCAGGAGGCGGGGTCGGCGACGTCGACGTGCACGGCGAGGCCGTGGCCCGGATCGGGGAGCGCGGCGACGGTCTGACGTGCCGCCTCGAGGTCGATGTCGGCGACCGCCACCCGCAGGCCCGCTGCGTTCAGCCGGGTGGCCGTGGCGCGTCCGATCCCGCTGCCGGCGCCCGTGACGACTGCGATCCTGTGCTCTTCGGCTGGTGTGCGCATGGGTGCACAATACGCGCGCGACGTTCGGCACGAGAGGATCGGCGGGCAGCATGAGGAACCTGGGGGTAGTCCACCTCGGCGGTGACATCGCCACCGTGGTGCGCGGCACGCAGCAGGCGGAGGCGGCGGGGCTCGCCTCCGCGTGGACCACCGAGTTCTATGAGCGCTCGGCGGTGGTGACGCTCGCGGCGATGGCGCAGGCCACGGCGCGCATCACGCTCGGCAGCGCGATCGCGTACGGGGTCGGCCGCTCGCCGCTCGTGCTCGCCGCCGAGGCCCGCGACCTCGACGAGCTCTCGGGCGGGCGCCTGATCCTCGGCCTCGGGACGGGCACCCGCCGGATGATGGCCGACTGGCACGGCGTCGCACCCGACGCGCCTGCGCTGCGCGTGGAGGAGCTCGTGCCGCTGCTGCGCCGGTTCTGGCGGCTCGACGAGGCACCGATCGACCACGAAGGGCGTTTCTACCGGGTGCGCCTGCAGCCGACGGCGGACTTCCGGGTGCCGCTGCGCCGGGACATCCCGATCTTCCTCGCGGGGGTCAACCCCCGCATGGTGGAGGCCGCCGGCGCGGTCGCGGACGGCCTTGTGGGCCATCCGCTGTTCACCCGCCGCTACGTCGAGGAGGTCGTGCGGCCTGCGCTGGATGCGGGGGCGGCACGCACGGGCCGTGCCCCGGTGGGCATCGCCGGTTACCTGCTGTGCGCCGTCCACGACGACGCCGCCGTGGCCCGCGAGG
Source organism: Nitriliruptorales bacterium (assembly GCA_007119305.1). Lineage (GTDB taxonomy): Bacteria > Actinomycetota > Nitriliruptoria > Euzebyales > Egibacteraceae > SKPY01. The sequence continues at coordinate 919 of SKPY01000100.1, read as the reverse complement.
AGGTGCGCGGCCAGATCGCGTTCTACGCGGTGGTGCGGACCTACCGGCGCATCCTGGCCTTGCACGGCTGGGAGCGGGCCGCCGACGAGATCCGGGCGGCGTGGGAGCGGCGGGACCGGGCCGGCATGCTCGCCGCCGTGACCGACGACATGGTCGACGCGGTGGCGGTGGCGGGCACCGCCGCGGACGTCCGCCGGCAGCTGGACGCGAGCGCGGCCGTGCACTACGACCACGTGCTGCTGTACGCACCGAGCTATGGTCTGAGCGACGGGCGCAGCGCCGAGAACGTCGCCGCGAGCATCGCCGCGGTCACCTGAGGCCAGCGCCGACAGCCGCCGCGGTCACCTGAGGCCGGCGCCGCCAGGAACCTCGGTCAGTGCGGCTGCCAGTGGATGGCGCGGTAGAGGTAGCGGAAGGCACGCCGTTCGACGGTCAGGTCGGGGATGTGCTCCTCGTGGGGCTCGCCGCGGGCCTGGGGCGTGTCCGGCTCGAGGTGGTACATGAGGTTGAGCACCGCCTCGGTCGTCTTCGGCGCCAGTGCGTGCAAGGCCTGGCCGACGTTGCCGAGCGTCGAGCTGACGCGCGTCGGTCGACGCGCGATGGCGTCGACCACCATCCCGGCGGCGTCCTCAGGAGAACGGGTGGGGAAGTAGCGGTAGTGCTTGGTCGGGGCGATCATCGGGGTGCGCACCAGCGGCATGTAGATCGTCGTGAACGACACGCCGTCGTCGACGACCTCGGTGGCGAGCGAGCGCGAGAACGCATCCAGGGCCGCCTTGGACGCCACGTAGGCGGAGAACCGCGGCTGGTTCGTCTGCACGCCGATCGACGAGATGTTGATGATGTGGCCGTAGCGGCGCTCGCGCATCCCCGGCAGCACCCCGAGGATGAGCCGCGCCGCGCCGTAGTAGTTGAGCTG
>SKPY01000002.1 GCA_007119305.1 Nitriliruptorales bacterium | reverse complement strand
GCAGCGCGTCGTCGTCGAGGTCGCGCACCGGGCGCCGCGGGTCGAGGCCGGCCCGCCAGCGCCTCCCGCATCCCGTGCTCGTCGAGCGTGAGCGCGTCCGGCCCCTGCGGCCCGGTGACCGCCCGCTGCTCGGCTGCGCTACGGGCCCGCCAGACCCCGCCGAGCTTGCGGGCCATGCGGAAGCGGAACTCCTCCCCACCGCGGAGCTCGAGGACGAGGCGGTCATGGGGGTGGCGCTCAGCCCCGGTGGCGCAGACCTCGGGCCGGCCCGTCATGCCGAAGTGCAGCACCGCGGCGGGCTCACCCTCGGCGCGCAGGAACAGCCACTTGCCGTGGCGGTCAGGAGCGTCGAGCGTGCGCCCGGACAGCACCCGGCCGAGGCCCTGAGCGGTGGTGTTGCGCAGGATCTGCGCATCGCGCACCGTCACCTTGCGCACGGTGCGCCCCGGCAGCGCCTCCGCGAGCCGCCGCCGGTAGCCTTCCACGTCCGCGAGCTCCGGCATGCGCCCGGGTGTTCCCCTGCGGCGTGCCGCTCACGTACCCGCCCGCGCGGGGCCGCGGGGCTGCGCCACCGGCCGGTGCTGGTCCCCGTCGCGGGTGCGGCTCCCGGCGGACTGGCGGCCCCGGCGGTCCCGGCGGTCCCAGCGGTCCCACAGCACGAGCAGCGAGGGCAGCACGAGCACGCTCGCCAGCAGTGCGAAGCCGATCGCGTAGACCGTGACGAAGCCGAGCTGGCGGAACGGCAGCAGCGACGACGTCGTGAGGACACCAAAGCCGATCATCGTCGTCAGCGCCGAGCCGGCCAGCGCGCCGCCCGTCTGGCGGGCGGTGCCGCGCAACGCGTTGATCACGTCGTCGCTTGCCGCACGCAGCTCGGTGAACCGGTGGGTGACGTGGATCGTGAACGGCACGCCGATGCCGATCGCGAGTGCGGCCAGCGTGGCGGTCACCGGCGTCAGGGGAATGCCGGTCGCAGCCATCAGCCCGAAGGTCCACAGCAGCACGAGTGCGACCGGCGCGATCGTGACGACCCCGAGCAGCGGTCGGCGCGCGGTGATCCAGAAGTTGGCCACGAGCAGCAGCATCGCCGCCGCCAGCGCCACCGCGAGCGCGACGAGCTGGGAGTCCTCGATGTCGGTGCGCACCGCCGCCTGGACGATCTGCGGGCTCGTGGCGGTGGCCGTCACGCCGGTCGCCTCCAGCGGGGCGAGCGCCGTGTCCAGGTCGGTGGCGAGCGCCGCGGCGCCGTCCTCACCGGCGGTGGTGCGCAGCACCAGCCGCGCGGTGAAGCGATCGCCGGTGCGGGCGAGCACGTCACCGGCCCCCGGCGGCCCGTCGAGCAAGAGCCCGTAGATGGTGGCGACGTCGGCGGCGGAGTCCACCGACAGGTCGGGCTGCACGCCGGCGGCGCTGAGCTCACCGGCCAGCGCGGAGTCGTCGGCGAGCTCCTGCCTGAGCACGCTCACCGGCGATTCCGCGTCCGGACGGTCACCGAGCTGGGCGACCCCCTCGACGTCGGCGAGCGCCGCCTCCGCCTCGACGAGGGCGTTGTGCGCCGCGGCGCTGGCGACCGGGCCCTCGACCAGCACCGCGGTGGTCTCGGCGAAGCCTCCGTCGAACTCCTCGGCGATGGTCTCGAACGTCGCGAGGATGGGGGCGTCTTGCGGCACGAAGTCGGTGATGCTGAAGCGGCTGTCGAGCTGGGTGAACCCGTAGCCGCCTAGCACCCCGGTCAGCAGCGCCACGGTGAGGGTCGCCACCGGCGCCCGCTCGGCCAGCAGCGCGGTCCGGGCCGCGGCCTCCGGCAGCAGGCGCTTGGGCTGGGTGGCCAGCGCGGTGCGCGGCAGGACGCCGCGGCGCTCGGCGCGACGGTCGAGGAGCAGCCGCGCAGCGGGCACGAGGGTCAGGGTGACGGCGAACGCCGCGAGGATGCCGAGCGCGGCGAGCACGCCGAACGTCTGCAAGAACGCGACCGGGCTCACGAGGTTGGTCAGGAACCCGACGGCCGTGGTCGCCGTGGCGAGCGCGAGCGCGACGCCCACGGTGTGGCTGGCGGTCGCCACCGCCTTGTCGGGCAGCGCGCCGTTGGCGAGCTCGGCCCGGTAGCGGGCGGTGAGGTGGATGGCGTAGTCGACGCCGAGGCCGATGATGAGGATCGGCACGATCTGCGTTTGCGGGGTGAAGTAGCCGATGAGGCCGAGGTAGTCGGGGCCGAGCAGCACCCCGGCGCCCTGCATCCACACCACTGCGACGAGGATGGCGGCGAGGGTGAGCCCGACGTCGGCGGCGGTGCGGCGCGCCACCCGCCCGAAGCGGCGCGCACCCGGCCGCACCCAGTAGACCGTGGCGAGCACGAGCAGGATGATGAGGAAGGCCGTGCCGAACAGGCGCCCGACCTCGGGGCCGACGTCGGAGTCGGCGAACAGCAGGCCGAAGCCGAACGGCTCGAGCGCGAGCCCGGCCGGCACCGCCACGCTGTCGACGACCGCTGCGACCTGCTGCTCGACCGCGGCCACCGGGTCGCCCTCACCAGCGTCCTGCTGCGGCAGGTCGGCGACGTCGAGGAAGACGACGACGAGGCCCGCGGTCGGCGGCTCGCCGTCGGCGAGCAGGCCGTCGACGAGCGCGCGCACCGCGCCCGGCGCCTGCGCGAGGGCGCCG
>SKPY01000170.1 GCA_007119305.1 Nitriliruptorales bacterium | reverse complement strand
CTCGCGCGCACGCATGGGCTGCTGCTCGGCGTCAAGGGGGGCGGCCACAACATCGCCGGCACGGCGATCGCCGAGCAGGGGCTCACCCTGGACATGTCGGCGCTGCGCACCGTCACCGTCGACCCCGACATGCGGCTCGCCAACGTCGGGCCCGGCTGCCTGCTCGCCGACGTCGACCGCGCGACGCAGGCGCACGGCCTCGCGACCGTGCTCGGGTTCATCTCCCAGACCGGCGTGGCCGGCCTGACGCTCGGCGGCGGGCTCGGTTACCTCACCCGCCGGTTCGGCTGGACGGTCGACAACCTGGAGGAGGTCGAGGTCGTCACCGCCGACGGACGGATCCGCACCGCCAGCCGGACCGAGCACGCGGACCTGTTCTGGGCGCTGCGCGGTGGCGGCGGCAACTTCGGTGTCGTCACGCGCTTCACCTTCCGACTCCACGAGGTCGGCCCGACCGTGCACGGCGGGCTCGTCGCGTGGCCCTTCGAGCGGGGCGAGGAGATCCTCGCGGCCTACCGGGACATCACCACCAGCGCGCCGCGCGAGCTCGCGGTCTGGCTGATCCTCACGCACGCGCCCCCGCTGCCGTTCGTGCCGGCTGAGTGGCACGGCCGCAAGGTCTGCGTCATGGCCATGTGCTACAGCGGCGATCTCGCCGCCACCGACGAGGTGCTCGCCCCCATCCGCGCCATCGCCGACCCGGTCATCGACCTGCACGGCGAGCAGCCCTACGTCGCGGTGCAGTCCTACCTCGACGACGGCGAGCCGAAGGGCATGCACTACTACTGGAAGACCGAGTTCGCCGCGGAGCTGAGCGACGGCCTCCTGGCAGCCACGCTCGACGTCTTCGACGAGTGTCCGATCCCCGGAGCCGACCTGGGCTTCCTGCACCTCGGTGGCGCGTTGAACGAGCGCGCCTGGGACGACGGCGCCGTGGGGAACCGCGACGCCCGCTACGCGCTGGGCGCGAACGGCATGTGGGACCCGGACGAGCCGCGCGCCGACGAGTTCCGCGAGTGGATCCGCTCGGCATGGACACGCCTGCGGCCGTTCTCGACCGGCGGCAACTACGTCAACTTCCAGACCGCGGACGACGATGCCGCCCGCACCGCCGCGGCGTACGGCGCCAACTACGCGCGGCTGCAACAGGTCAAGGCCGCCTACGACCCCGACAACCTGTTCCGCGTCAACCGCAACATCACGCCGGTGTGAGTGCCGGGCCTCAGCGGCTCGCCAGGGCCTGGCCGAGCCAGCGGGCGGCGCCGAGGGCGAGGTCGTCGCGCCCTGGTGCGGCGACGACCTGCACGCCGAGCGGCAGGCCGGCGGGCCCGACCAGACCGGGGACCTCCACGGCCGGGGTGCCCAGCAGCGTCCAGGCGCGGCAGAACAGCGGGTCGCCGGTGGCGTCGAGGCCCGGCGGCGCCTCGCCGGCCACGCTGGGGACGACCAGCGCGTCGACGTCGGCGAGGACGTCGGCGAGCAGGTCACGGCACCTGCGGGCCAGGTCGAGGCCGTCGTCGCGGTCGCGGTCGGACAGCGCCGCACCCTCGTCGAGTACCTCGAGCAGGCGCGGGCTCAGGCGCGCCTCGTGCTCGCGGCGCTCGGCCGCCAGGTGCACAGCGGCCTCACGGTGCATGACCCGCCGCTGCGCAGCGACGAGGCCGGCGAACGGCTCGGGCAGGTCGACGGTGACGAGGGCGAGGTCGGTGGCGAGGCCGTCGAGCGCGGCGCGGGTGGACTCGGCGGCCTGCTCCCACTCGTAGGTGCGGGCGAAGCCGATGCGAGCGGGTTCGGTGACCGGCCATGCGGCGCCGTCGCCGGCGAGCACGCCGGCGCACAGCGCGAGGTCGTCGACCCCGCGTGCGAGCGGGCCGAGCGTGTCGAGGCTCGGCGCGATCGGCTTGATCCCCGTGGTGGACAGCCGGCCGAACGTCGGCTTGAAGCCCCAGACACCGCAGAACGCGGCGGGCCGGGCGATCGACCCTGCGGTCTGCGTGCCGAACGCGACCGGCACGTGCCGGTCGGCCACCGCTGCCGCGGAGCCGCTGGACGAGCCTCCGGGGGTGCGCGCGGGGTCGTGCGGGTTGCGGGTCGGCCCGGGGTGGAACAGCGCGAACTCGGTTGTGACGGTCTTGCCGAGGATGACCGCCCCGGCCTCGCGCAGCCGCGCGACGCTGACCGCATCCCGGGCGGGCCGGTGGCCGGCGTAGACGGGCGTGCCGTACTCGGTCGGCAGGTCGGCGGTGTCGATGAGGTCCTTCACCCCCACTGGCACGCCGTGCAGCGGGCCACGTGGCTCCTCCGCGTCGCGGGCGCGGGCCTCGGCCAGGGCGCGGTCCGGGTCCGTGTGGGCCCAGGCGCGCAGCGCGGGGTCGCGGTCGGCGATGCGCTCGAGGCACGCCTGCACCAGCGTCTCGGAGGCGAGCTTCCCGGCCCGGATGCGGGCCGCCGCCTCGGTGGCGGTCAGCGCGTGAGGGTCGACCACCGCTACCGCCTCCGGCGGATGCGGCCGATCAGCCAGACCACGAGCAGCGCGCTGGCCGCGCCGGCGAGGCCTGCCAGCACGAGCTGCTCCGTGGTCGGGGCGGCCGGCGCCACGGTCGGTCCCCAGCTGCCGGGGCGCAGCTCGGCGGCCGTGGGGCGCGCCGGCCGGTCGTCCCCTGCCCCTG
>SKPY01000361.1 GCA_007119305.1 Nitriliruptorales bacterium | reverse complement strand
TGGCTCCACGGCCCCACGAGCCCCTTGCACGGCGCCTCGAGGTTCGCGACGGTGCGGAACACCGCGTTGGAGTAGCCGTCGGCCCAGCCCGAGACGATCAGCACCGGGGTGCGGATCGCCGAGTAGTCCTCGCAGATCGAGCCGTGGGCCCAGTAGTCGTCGTAGTGGGGATGGCGCAGCCAGGTGTCAAGCCACAGGCCGCTGCCCTCGAGGCGCTGGAACCACTGGTCACGCCAGCTGTCGCCGACGACCTCCGGGTCGGGGGGCAGCGAGTTGTAGGCGAACATCTGCGACGCCCAGGACAGGTTGTCCGACAGCAGGCAGCCGCCCATGTAGTGGACGTCGTCGGTGTAGCGGTTGTCGGTGGCCGACACGGCGATGACCGCCTTCAGGGGCTCGGGCTGGCGTGCGGCGATCTGCAGGCCGTTGAAGCCGCCCCAGGAGATGCCGATCATCCCCACGTTGCCGTCGCACCACGGCTGTGACGCGATCCACGCGAGCACGTCCTCCCCGTCGGACAGCTCCTGGGGCAGGTACTCGTCGGTCAGCACCCCCTCGGAGTCCCCACTGCCCCGCAGGTCCACCCGCACGCACGCGTACCCGTGCGCCGCGATGTAGGGCTTCGAGCTCGCGTCGCGTACCCGTGTGAAGTCGCGCTTGCGGTACGGGATGTACTCGAGGATCGCCGGCACCGGATCCGGGCTGCGCGGCAGCCACACACGGGCCGCGAGGCGCGTGCCGTCGCGCACGGGGATCCACGTGTGCTCGATCGTGTCGACGTCGTACGGCAGGTCGCTGACCGGCCGGACGCGTGCCTCCCTCATCGCGCTGCCCCCTGGTCCACGATCTCGAAGTCCAGCGCCTCTGACACCCGCGCGAACCGGCGCAGCAGCTCCCGCTCGTTCGGAGCGCCGAGACGAACCGTGGCGAGCTCGTAGCTGTAGCTGTCCTGGTTGCTCAGCTCGTCGAGGTCGATGCCGGACTCGACGTGGACGCTGATGCGGGCGCCGGGCCCCTGCGCCTCGGCCCGGGCCACGTCGTCGGGCGTCGGCGCGCGCTGCACCCTGCCGTGCCGGAAGGCGCGGATGAAGAACTTGCCGGCGCACCGGGCCTCGCCCTCACCTGTCGGCGGGCTTGGCCGGCGGCCCAGCGCGAGGTCGATCATCACCTGCGCGTTCGACTGCCCGTCGACGAGCTCGAACAGCTCGCAGTGCGACAGCGACAGTCGCGGGTTGATCTCCACCAGCCACAGCTGGTCATGGCGCCGCTCCCAGAAGAACTCCACGTTGAAGCAGCCGTCGTCGTAGCCCAGGTGCTCAAGCACCCGGATGGCGAGCTCGGACACCCGGTGCTGCACCCGCCCCGGCAAGCCCGAAGGATACTGGTAGCGCGCGAACGACGAGCGGTTCGGCGCGCGCACCGAGTCGACCACCCCGTAGACGTGCGCCCGCCCGCGGTGCACGTAGCCCTCGACGGTGCACTGCCGGCCGCCGATCAGCCCTTCGGCGAGCACGATGCCGGCGCCGAGCCCGGCGATCTCCGGGGGCAGCTCGGCCTCCTTCATGAACGCTTCCAGCGGCTCGGCCAGGCGCGGAAGCTCGTCACGGAACTGCGGCAGGACCGCCTCGAGGTCCTGCGCACGGTCCACTCGGAAGCCGAGCTGCGACCGGAAGGCGTTGAGCGGCTTCACCCAGTACGGGTAGTCGAGGCCGAGGTTGTCCGCGATCTCCTCGGCTTCGGGAGCGAAGACCGCAAAGGGCGGAACGCACTCGGGGACGACCTCTTGCTGGAGGACCCGGCTCCAGTACTTGTGGTTGCACTTGAGCACCGCCTCGAGGGTCGGGGCCCGCGTGCCGTAGCGCCGCCCCAGCAGCGGCACGAGCTCGGTCGCGGGGAAGTCCAGCAGCGTGACGATCGCGTCGACCGGCCCGGTGAAGGACTCCAGGCGCTCCTGGGCGACCTGCAGCAGATCACGGACGGGGAACTCCTCGACGCCGCGCAGCTCGTCGTGGTGCAGCAGGGGCTGGAACGCGTAGCGGGCGGCCTGGGGCAGACGGCGCAGCATCCGCAGGCTCGCGTCGTTGAGCCCCAGGACGAAGATGTTGGTCGTGGCGGTCGACATGGCGCGAGCATCTGACGAGCAGGGCATCGGGTCCAACGAAGCCTACCCCGCCTGCCGGCCACCGGCCCGTCCGGGCGTGACGCTGCCATCTCCTGGGGCCGAGTGCCCTCGGTCTCCCGGACGTTCTGGCACTGAGCGCAGTTCCCTCGGCGGCCGTGTCAGCGCTAACGGCCGCGCAGCCCCCGCAGCAGCGCGGGGCCCTCGCGCCCCAGGGCCTGCCGCACGGCCGTCCACGCCAGGTCCGGGGGCAGGCGTCGCACGACCGCGAGCATGACGCGCGCCAGCTCGCGGCTGCTGGCTGCGCCTGACAGGTACGCGCGCCACTGCGGCGCGGGCAGATCGAAGAAGGCGGCGAAGAAGCGCTGGAGGCCCCGTCCGTCGAGGCGGAGCAGCACCTGCAGCCCGTAGGCGTGCAGTGCGCGCTGGCGGAGGAGGTCCGGGGGCCACACCGCCCGCCAGCCTGCCAGGGCCGCCGACCGGGGCGTCGCCGCCGGGGCGGTCATGACGTCCGCGAGGGCGCGTGCGAGCGCCGGCGCCCGCGCGAGGGC
>SKPY01000439.1 GCA_007119305.1 Nitriliruptorales bacterium | reverse complement strand
CGGTGTCGGTGCCGCCATCGGTGTCGGTACCGGGGTCGGTGTCCATGTCGGCCTGGTCGTCACGGTCGCCGAGGGTGACGGAGAAGCGCGCCGTGCCCTCGTCCTGCGTGTTGTCGATCGCCTCCATGAGGCGGTCGAGCGCGACGTCGTCGTCGTCCTCGTCGAGGCCAACGTCAGCCTCGGGCGTGGGGGTTGGGGTGTCGTCGTCGAGCGGGTCGTCCATGTCGGCATCGCCGTTGCACGCAGCGATGAACAAGCCGAGCGCTGCGATCAGAGCGAGGTACGTGTGTCGTCTCATGGTGTCGGTTTCCTGGGTGGGGTCGGGGATCTCTTCGCGGGTGCCGGCACCGGATACCCGGCGCCGCCCGACGAATAAACAGCCCCCCAGGCGCACGCCCCACCAACGGCTGCCGACACATGGTCAGACGGCCAAGGTGGCGGCCGGCCTGCTCCGCACGTCCGGCCAGTGTGCCGGCGCCGGCCCGTGCCGGCCGTGTCGTCGACGCGGGGGGCGGGCTACGGGGGCGGCTGATGCTGCTGCACGTGCGCGTAGCCGAAGCGGCCCTTGATGCAGAGGTTGCCATCGGTGACGTCGTGGTCGCGGGGTGCGTCGACCCGGACGATCTCGCCCTCCTGGGCGGTGAGCTCGAGGTTGCAGCCCACCCCGCAGAACGGGCACACCGTGCGTGTGACCTCCTGCCGTTCCTCGTCCCAGGCGCCAGCGGCACGCAGCTCGTACTCGCGCGTGCCGACCAGTGCGCCGGTCGGGCACACCGCGATGCAGTTGCCGCAGTACACGCAGGCCGAAGCGGTCAGGGGCACATCGAACTCGGTCGTGATCCGCGCCTCGAAGCCCCGCCCGCCGACGGCGATCGCGAACGTGTTCTGGGCGTCCTCCCCGCAGGCCTCGACGCACTTGTAGCAGAGGATGCAGCGGCTGTAGTCGCGCACGTACAGGTCGTTGTCGATCTTCGGCTGCTGCGCCACCGTGGCGGCGTCGGGCCCGTGCCGCGCCGGATCGGCACCGTAGTGCGCCAGCCAGCGGTGCACGTCCGCGCCAGCGCGGGAGACGTCCACCGACGAGGCGAGCAGCTCGAGCACCATCCGCCGGCTCGTGCGCACCCGCTCGGAGTCGGTCCGGACCACCATCCCCGCCTCGACCGGCCGCGAGCACGCCGGGACCAGCACCCGCGACCCCTCGACCTCGACGACGCAGACGCGACACACGTTGAGGGGTGTCAGCGTCTCGCTGAAGCACAGGGTCGGGGTGTCGATGCCCTGGGCGGCGCAGGCGTCGAGCAGGGTGCTGCCTTCCGGCACGGCGATCGCGTCCCCGTCGATGGACAGCTCGAGCAGGCGCCTGGGCAGCCCCACCGGCGTGGCCATCAGCGCTCCTCCTCTCGGGCTCGGGACTGGAACAAGCCGCGTTCGAGCGCGGACTGCACGGCGTTCGCGGCGGTCTGGCCGAGTCCGCAGATCGAGGCGTCGCGCAGCACCTGCGCGAGGTCGTCGAGCAGGACACGGTCGGCAGCCGGGTGCGCTGCGCCGCGCGCGAGACGGTCGAGCGCCTCCTCCTGGCGGACCGTGCCCACGCGGCACGGCACGCACTGGCCGCACGACTCGTCACGGAAGAACGCCGCGATGCGCAGGACGGCATAGGTCAGGTCGCTGCGTCCGTCGAAGACGACGACCGCCCCCGAGCCGAGCGCCGCGCCGGCCTCGAGGGTGTGCTCGAAGGTGACGGGCAAGTCAAGCTCGTCGGGCCCGACGAACGCCCCGGCGGCGCCACCCAGCAGCACGGCGCGCAGCGACCGTCCCGCGCGGACACCGCCCGCGAGGTCGAGCAGGTCCGCCAACGTTGCGCCGAACGGCACCTCGTAGAGGCCCGGGCGTGTGACCGCGCCCGACACGCAGAACAGCTTCGTGCCGGTCGACTGCCTCGTGCCCCGTTCTGCGAAGCCTGGGCCGCCTTCGAGCAGCACGTCGAGGACGTTGTAGAGGGTCTCGACGTTGTTGACCGCGGTCGGCATGCCGAACAGCCCCACCTGCGTCGGGAAGGGCGGCTTGTTGCGCGGTTCCCCCCGCTTGCCCTCGATGGACTCCATCAGGGCCGTCTCCTCGCCGCAGATGTAGGCGCCGGCGCCCCGCCGCAGCTCGATGTCGAACGCGAACCCGGCACCCATCACGTCGCGGCCGAGCAGGCCCCGGGTGCGCGCCTGCGCGATGGCCTGTTCCAGGCGCCGTGTGGCCCGGGGGTATTCGCCGCGCAGGTAGAGGTAGCCGAGCTCCGAGCCGGTCGCGTAGCCCGCGATCGTCATGGCCTCGACGAGCGCGAACGGGTCGGCTTCCATGAGCACCCGGTCCTTGAAGGTCCCGGGCTCGGACTCGTCGGCGTTGCAGATCACGTAGTGCGTGCGCTCGGGGGCCTGGGCCACCGCCTCCCACTTGACGCCGGTGGGAAACGCGGCACCTCCGCGGCCCACGAGCTTCGAGTCGCTCACCTCCCGCAGCACCCCGCTCGCGCCCAGCTCGAGCGCGTGGCGCAGCGCCTGGTACCCCCCGTGCGCCCGGTAGTCGTCGAGGCTGTCCGGGTCGGCGAGGCCGACGCGGCCCAGAAGCCGCAGGCGGGCGTCCCGCGGCGCGGCGGTCTGCGGGGCTGCCGCCGCCGCG
>SKPY01000232.1 GCA_007119305.1 Nitriliruptorales bacterium | reverse complement strand
TGACCGACGTCGCCGTCGGCGACCACGTCGGCGTGCGAGGACCGTTTGGCAGCGCGTGGCCGCTCGACGACGCCACCGGCGGGGACGTCGTGGTGGTCGCCGGCGGGATCGGCCTCGCACCGCTGCGCGCCGCGATCCTCGGGCTCCTCGACCGCCGGCAGGACTACGAGAGCGTCAGCGTGCTGTACGGCGCGCGAGCAGCCGGCGACATCCTTTACCGCTCCGAGCTCGAGGAGTGGCGCGGGCGGTTCGACACCGACGTCGACGTCACCGTGGATGCGGCGACATCGGGCTGGCACGGCAACGTCGGAGTGGTGACGCGGCTGATCGGGCGGGTGCGTATGGAGCCCTCGCGCACCACCGCCTTCATCTGCGGCCCAGAGCCGATGATGCGCTTCGCCGCACAGGCCCTGGTCGGCCGCGGAGTGTCGGCCCATCGGGTCCACGTCTCCGCCGAGCGCAACATGCTCTGCGGGATCGGCACCTGCGGACACTGCCAGTTGGGGCCCTTCCTGTTGTGCCACGACGGCCCGATCCTGTCGTGGGAGCGCGTCGGGCCGTTCATGTCCGTCCGGGAGATGTGACCGCCATGGCCTCCTCGACCAAGCCCGCCCTGGCCGTTTGGAAGTTCGCCTCCTGCGACGGGTGCCAGCTGCAGGTTCTGAGCCTCGACGAGGTGCTCCTCGAGCTGACCGAGGTGGTCGAGGTCGCCTACTTCCTGGAGGCGTCGAGCGCGACTACCGACGGCCCCTACGACATCTCCCTGGTGGAAGGCTCGATCACCACGCCCGAGGACGAGGAGCGCATCGCCGAGATCCGTCGCGCCTCGCGCACGCTGATCACGATCGGTGCCTGCGCGACCGCCGGCGGGATCCAGGCGCTGCGCAACTTCGCCGACGTGGACGACTTCGCCGCGCGCGTCTACGCCTCCCCCGAGCAGCTGTCGACGCTCGCCACGTCGACGCCGATCGATGAACACGTCGAGGTCGAGTACGCCCTGCAGGGATGCCCCGTCAACGGCGCCCAGGTCGTCGAGGTCATCACCGCGCTGCTGCACGGACGTCGCCCGAACATCCCGAGCCACGCGGTGTGCGTCGAGTGCAAACGACGCGGCATCGAATGCGTGATGGTCGCCGGTGGCACCCCGTGCCTCGGCCCGGTGACCCACGCCGGGTGCGGAGCCCTGTGCCCCAGCTTCGGCCGCGGATGCTATGGCTGCTTCGGTCAGGCCGAGACGACCACGACCTCCTCGCTTGCCCACTGGTGGACCACGGTGCTCGGCGTGCCCGAGGCCGACCTCGTGCGGGCGCTGCGGACGTACAACGCGGCGGCTCCCGCCTTCGCAGAGGAGAGCAGCGCCCATGTCGCACCGCGGACCTGAGGCTCGACGTGACCTGTCGGTGGCCGCGCTCGCGCGCGTCGAGGGCGAGGGCGCCATGCGCGTGCGCCTGGCCAACGGGCACGTCGAGCACATCTCGCTGAACATCTACGAGCCGCCTCGGTTCTTCGAGGCCATGCTCGTCGGCCGGCACTGGCACGAGCCCCCCGACATCACCGCGCGCATCTGCGGGATCTGCCCTGTGGCCTATCAGACCAGTGCGAACGAGGCCCTCGAGTCCATCGCCGGCGTGTCCATCGACGGGCCGCTGCGGGTGCTGCGCCGCCTGCTGTACTGCGGCGAGTGGATACAAAGCCACGCCCTGCACATCTTCTTGCTGCACGCCCCGGACTTCCTCGGGTACGACTCCGCGGTGGAGCTCGCGGCGGTCGACCGAGCGCTCGTCGAGCGCGGCTTGGGGTTGCGGCGGGTCGGTCGATGGGTCATCGAGACCATCGGCGGGCGCGAGAGCCATCCGGTCAACGTGCGCGTCGGGGGGTTCTACCGAGCCCCCACGGTCGGGGAGCTCGAGAAGCTGCGAGGCCCGTTGGAGAAGGGTCTCGAGGACGCCGCCGCCACTGTGGAGCTGGTGGCTGGCCTGGACTTTCCGGACCTGGAGATCGACCACGAGCTGGTGGCTCTGCATCATCCCGACGAGTACGCGATCGATCGCGGGCGGATCGTCTCCGACGCCGGGCTGGACATCGCGCCGGCTGAGTTCGGCGAGCACTTCGTCGAGGAGCAGGTGGCGCATTCCACGGCGCTGCACGCCCGGCGGATCGGGTCCGACCGCAGCTACCTGGTGGGGCCCCTTGCCCGCTACGCGCTCAACTTCGACCAGTTGCCCAAGAGCGCGCGCGACGCCGCGATCGCGGCGGGCCTGCCTCGCGTGGTGCGCAACCCCTACCAGAGCATCGTCGTCAGGGCGGTGGAGCTGCTCGCGGCGTACGACGAAGCGCTGCGCCTGCTCGACGTCTACGTCGAGCCCGAGCGCCCCTTCGTCGACGTCGTGCCGACCGCGGGGGAGGGCCATGGCGTCAGCGAGGCACCACGCGGTCTGCTGTACCACCGCTACGTCGTGGGCGACGATGGGTTGATCACCGCCGCGGACATCGTCCCGCCGACGTCGCAGAACCAACGGGCCATCGAGGAGGACCTCGCCGACTTCGTCGAAGCGCACATCAACCTCGACGACGACGGCCTGCGCCACCGCTGTGAACAGGCGATCCGCAACTACGACCCCTGCATCTCCTGCGCGACGCACTTCCTGGACCTCCACGTCGACCGTCAGTGAG
>SKPY01000324.1 GCA_007119305.1 Nitriliruptorales bacterium | reverse complement strand
CGTGGCGGGCGCGCCGTCCGCCGCCGCGGGCGACCCCGACGGTCCTGCGGCGCGCACCCGCCCCTGTTCGACCGCCGCATCGAGCATTGCCGCCACCTCGGCGGCCGTGACCTCGCCCGGCGCCAGGTGGAGCAGGAACTCGACGTTGCCGGCGGGTCCCAGCAGGACAGATGCGATCGCACCCTGCACGGCCCAGCCTACGTCAGCCGCAGCGTCGGCGACCCGCTGCAGGCACTGCCGCCACACGGCCGGGTCCCGCACCACCCCACCGCGGCCCACCTGCGTCCGGCCCGCCTCGAACTGCGGCTTGACCAGCACGACGGCCGTGGCGTCGTCGGCGACCAGCGCCCGCAGGGTGGGCAGCAGCCCCGCCAGCGAGATGAAGGACAGGTCAGCCACCAGCAGGTCCGGCGCGGGTGGGGGCAGGTCGGCGGGGCAGAGGTCGCGGACGTTGGTGCGCTCGCGAACCACGACCCGCTCGTCGCGACGCAGCGCGTCGTGCAGCTGTCCGTAGCCGACGTCGACGGCGATCACGCGCGCGGCGCCGCGCTGCAGCAGGACGTCGGTGAAGCCGCCGGTCGACGCGCCCGCGTCGAGGCAGTGCCGACCCGCCACCTCCACCGCGAGGTGGTCGAGGGCGTGCGCGAGCTTCTCACCCCCGCGGGACACGTAGGCCCGCGGCGGCGCCAGCAGAGCGAGCGCCTGCTCGGGCGCCACCTGCCGGGCGCTCTTGAGCGCCGGGGCCCCGTCCACGGTGACCAGCCCCGCTTCCACGGCCTGCTGGGCCTCGGTGCGACTGGCGACCAGGCCGCGCCGGACCAGCTCGGCATCCAGTCGCCGTCGCCGGCTCACCCGCCGGTGAGCTCGTCCAGCGCGGCGAGCTCACCGGCGAGCACCTCGTTCGCGTGCTCGAAGCGGGCGACCCGCTCCGCGACGGGGTGCTCGTCGATGCCGGCGAGCTCGTGCCGCAGCTGCTCGAGCCGGTCGGTCACGAGCCGCTCGACTTCTTCGCCGCCTTCTTCGTGCCCTTCTTGGTCGCCTTCTTCGTGCCCTTCTTGGTCGCCTTCTTCGTGCCCTTCTTGGTCGCCTTCTTGGCGCCCTTCTTGGTCGCCTTCTTGGCGGTCTTCTTCCGGGCCGCGCCGACCTTGCCCTCGACCTGCTTCACCTCGCGTTTGAGCTCCGCGACCTGCCGCTGCAGTCGCTCGACCTCGCTGTTGGTGGCCAGGCCCATGGCCCGCACCGCGCGGTTGGTCTCGGACTTGACCAGGTCCGTGATCGCCTCGCGGTTCTTGCGCTGACGCTCGAGCAGGTCCTCCACGAGGTCGTTCATCTGCTCCTGGTAGGCCTCGCCCGACTTCACGAGCTGTTTGGCTATCTGCTCGGCCTTGGCCGTGGTCAGGGTGGTCAGGCCGGACGCGGCCTCGACGTAGCGCTGTAGGGCTGGGTTCACGGCACGCTCCCTTGCTCGGGTATCGATGATCGAGACTAGCAATCAGCCACGTCCGTGAGGCGGCGTCGACATCGTCCGGTGCTGCTAGCGTCCATCGTTCCCCGCGACGGCCGCCCGCCCCGGGGGGCCGCCTGCGTGGCGGCTGCGGGCCACGGCCGTCGCGCACGTACCGCAGCAGCCACACCCGTGGTGGGCGTGGGCCCCGTCCGCCGGCGCACAGGAGCAGCACGTGGCCACCGAGGCCGAGGTCGAGGCCGTCCTGACCGAACTGCTCACCCGCTTCGAGCAGGTCGACCAGGGCACCCGCTCCATGCTGCCCAGCCGCCGGGTCATCGAGGCGCGCTTCCCCGACCTGCAACTGGTCCGGCACGCGGAGTGGCGCAGCGGGGAGCTCGTCGTGCTCTCCGAGCCTCCCGCGCGCCGGCCCGACATCCGCGTCGTCGTCGACTCCGACGACCTCGTGGCGATGGCCGAGGGCCGGCTGTCCTTCTCCCGCGCCTACGCCGCCAACCGCATCCGGCTCGACGCATCGATGACCGATCTGCTGCGGCTGCGCGCGATCCTGTAGCGGGTGATGGTCCTCCCGGTCGGCGACATCAACCCCACCAGCCGTCGCGCGTGGGTCACCGGCCTGCTGCTGGCGCTCAACGCGGCGGTCTTCCTGGGCCTGCAGGCACCCCTGGACGAGTGCGCGTCCCTGGCCTTCGTCTACCAGTGGGGCGCGATCCCCCATGAGCTGCTGCGCTTCGAGGCGGTGGGGGTCGAGGCGCTCGCCCAGCAGGTCGGCGCCGCGCAGCAGTGCGCCTTCGACGCGGTCGACAAGTCGGTGCCCGCCTCGGCGGTCAGCGCCATGTTCCTCCACGGCAACCTGTGGCACCTGCTGGTGAACCTGCTGTTCCTGTGGATCTTCGGCGCCAACGTCGAGGACCGGCTCGGCCACGCCCGCTACCTCGCCTTCTACCTCGGCGGCGGGCTCATCGCGACCTACGCCTACGCGGTGCTCAACCCCACCAGCCTCGTGCCGATGGTGGGCGCCTCCGGCGCGATCGCGGCGGTGCTGGGCGCCTACCTGATCTGCTATCCGAGGGCCCGCGTGCTCACCTACGTGCCCTTCCCGCTCTACCTCCTGGCGCTGTTGCTGCCCGGCATCCGCATCCGCAGCTTCTGGCTGATCTTCGCGATCGTGAGCATGCCGGCGTGGCTGCTGCTCGGCGGCTGGTTCG
>SKPY01000453.1 GCA_007119305.1 Nitriliruptorales bacterium | reverse complement strand
GACGCAGTCGCCCTCGGCGACGCGCTGCTCGCCGGACTCAACGTCGTGCCCATCGGCCTGCTCACCCTCGGCGCCGGCCTCGCCGTGTTCGGCCTGGCGCCCCGCCTCACCGCTCCACTGACCTACGGGCTCGTCGTCGCCGCCTTCCTGCTCGACTTCATCGGCCCGTTCCTCGACCCACCCGGCTGGGTGCTCAACCTCAGCCCCTTCCGGCACCTCGCCGCCGTGCCCGCGGTCGACATGAACACCGGCGCGTCGCTTGTCATGCTCGCCGTCGGCGTGCTCGCGACCGTCGTCGGCGCGCTCGCCTTCCGCCGCCGCGACCTGCAAGAAACCTGACCCCCGGACTCCGGGGCGTGGGGGATCGCCGCCCACGCGGCTGGCTGTCCCCCACCCCAGTCAACCAGCGGCAAGGAGCGAGTCCCGAGGGCCCCAGCCCGGAGCAGCGGTGAGCCGCTCGTCGGCCCCTGGCGCGCTCACCCTCGGCCACCTGCGCCGCGCGGGCCCTGCTGTGACGAACGGCGGCCCGCGCGTGCTCAGCCTGGGGGCGCCGGCTCGGGCGCGCCGGTGAGGGTCTCGTAGGCGACGGTGATGGCGGTGGTGCGCAGCGTGCCGTGGTCGACGTCGTCGAGCAGGGTGGCGCAGCGGCTCAGGCCCTGGATGGCCATGAACGCGCGGATGCGCTGCTCGGGGGTCGGGTCGGGGCCAGCGAGCAGCCGCTGGGCCTCGTGCGTGGGGCGGGGCATGAAGTCGGTGTGGTCGAGGTGGGCCATCGCGGTGGGGTCGAAGATCAGGGCGCGCAGCACGTTGCGGTGGGTGTAGCACAGGTCGAAGAAGCCCTCGAGGATCGCACGGGGGTCGTCCGGGTCGTGCTCGACCTCGTTGAGGAAGGCGGTGAGCTCCTCGACGGACTTGCGGACCACGCTACGCACGAGCTCGCCCTTGGAGTTGAAGTGGTAGTACAGGGCGGTCTTGGTCAGCCCGAGCCGGTCGGCGATCTCCTGCAACGTCGTCTGGCCGACCCCCTTGGTCGTGAACAGCTCAAGCGCGACCGCCTCGATTCGCTGGCGGGTGTCGCGAAAGCGCCCGTCGCGGCGCTGCGGCTCGGTTTCGGTCTGCTCCATCCCGGACGCTCCTGGTGCGGGGCTGAACAGCCCTCCTCAGGAACCCATCCTACCAGACTTACCTTTGGTAGGCTACCGGTGGTAATGCTACGCTGTGGTAGCGCCCGCAGGTGCGCAGGAGCGAGAAGGCGCGGATGGCGACGACCCGGTGGGTGCGCAGGCTGGATGCGCTCGGCGCCCGTCAGCGGGCTGGCGCGGGCGGCAAGGCGGCCGGGCTCGTCGCGCTCATCGACGCTGGCCTTCCGGTGCCGCCGGGGTTCGTCGTGCTCGCCGGGGCCTACCGGCACTTCGTCGACGCCCACGGGCTGCAGCCCGCCATCGACGGGGCCCTGCAGCTGGTCGATGCCGGCAACGACGCCGAGGCCGCGCGCGCCACCGCCGCCCTGGCCGACCGCATCCGCTGCCTGCCCGTGCCCGACGACCTCGCCGCCGAGATCCGCGGCGCCTATGCCGCGCTGGGACGGCCGACGGTGGCCGTGCGCTCCTCCTCGGTGCAGGAAGACCTGTCAGGAGCGAGCTTCGCGGGCCAGTACGAGACCGTCCTGGGCGTGGACGAGGACCAGGCCCTGCTGGCGGCGGTGGCGCGCTGCTGGGCCTCGGCGTGGGGGGCGCGGGCGGTCGCCTACCAGGGCGCCCTCGGCGTCGGCGGCGACGTGGACCACGCCGTGGTCGTGCAGCAGCAGGTGCCCGCCGGCCGTGCCGGGATCATGTTCACCGCCGACCCGGCCACCGAGCGGCGCGACCGCGTGCGCATCGCCGGCGCCTGGGGGCTCGGCCAGGCGGTGGTCGACGGGACGGTCACCCCCGACGAGTGGCTGATCGACGCCGAGACCCTCGAGGTCGTCTCCCGTGCGATCGCGGACAAGACCGTGTGGACGGCTCCCACCGACCACGGTGTCGCAACGGTGGAGGCGCCGGCGGCGCAGCGCCGGCAGCCGAGCCTCTCGGAGGCCGAGGCGGTCACGCTCGCCCGGCTCGGCCTGCGCGCCCAGGGCGCCCTCGGTGCCCCGCAGGACCTCGAATGGGCCGCCGACGGCGACGCCCTGTGGCTCGTCCAGTCCCGGCCGCTGACCACCCTGTTCCCGCAGCCCGAACCGGGGCCCGCGCCCGGACAGGGGCTGCGCGTCTACTTCTCGATCAACCGCGTCTCGCAAGGGTTCGTCGAGCCGATGACCCCCATGGGCAACGAGGTCTGGCGGCTGCTGTTCGCCGGCGTCGGCCGGCTGCTGCGCGGCGCGCGGCGCGCTGCGCTGTACCCGCCCGTGTACCACCTCGCCGCCGCACGCCTCTACGCCGACGCCACAGGGATGCTCCAGCGCCCGCGGCTGATGCCGCTGTTCACCGAGGCGTTTGCCGCCAAGGACGCGGTGGCCGCGCGCGTGTTCGCCGATCTGGCCGAGCGTGAGGCCGCCGCGCTGCGCGCGCAGCCCAGACGGCGGCTGCCGTGGCGGTTGGTCGTCTGCGTCGTGCCGACGTTCGCAGCCCGGATGCTGTACGCCCTGGCCCGGCCCCAGGCCACCAGCGCGCGCATCACCCGCATCGCCGACCGGGAGGTCGCCCGCCAACGCGCCCGCGCGGCGCGGCTGCGCGGCATCGAGCCGCGCCTGGCCTGGATCGAGCAGGCCGCCTACGAGCTGGAGCGGCTCGTGTTCCGCCAGGCCCCGTACGTGCTCGTGGCGCCGATGCGGCTGGCCGAGCGCGCCGAGCGCCAGCTCGCCAAGGTGGTCGGCCCCGAGGCGGCGTTCGCCGCGGTGCACCAGTCCCCGCACGGCAACCCCGCCACCGAGATGGGGCGCGACCTGCTCGTCGCCGCCCTGGCGGTCCGCGACGACGGGGTCGAGCCCACCGCGGACCATCCCGCGCTCGCCCGCTTCCTCGACCGCTACGGCCACCGGACCGTGCGTGAGGTCGACGTCGGCCAGCCCCGCTGGCGCGAGGATCCCTCGACGGTGCTCGGCTGGGTCGCCGAGGCCGCCGCCGACCCTGACCTCGACGCGCGGGCGGCCCGCGAGCGCAACGCCGTGGCCGCCGCCGACCAGCGTGCCGCCGAGGTCCTCGCGCGCGTGCCCGGCCGGCTGCGCCGGGCGGTCATCGGCTGGGGCCTGTGGCGGACCCGCCGGCTGGCGGGCTTGAAGGAACGGCCCAAGTACGACATCAACCGCTTCCTCGAGCTGTGGCGGCAGACGCTGCTCGCGGTCGGCTCCGAGTTCGTCGCCGCCGACCGGCTCGACCACCCCGAGGACGTCCTGTTCGCCACCTTCGCCGCTATCCGCGCGGGCGGCGACCTGCGCGCGACCGCCGCCGCGAACCGCCGCACCTACGAGGCCGAGCACGCCCGCGCGTCCATTCCCAGGGTGCTCACCAGCACCGGCGAGGCCTTCTACGGCGCCCCGTCCGCCAGCGACGACGCCGGCGTGCTGGTCGGCGTCCCGGCCTCACCGGGCACGGTCGAGGCGCCCGCCCGGATCGTCACCGTGCCCGCCGCCGGCGCTCTCGCCCCCGGCGAGGTGCTCGTCACCCGCAGCACCGACCCGACCTGGACGCCGCTGATCCTGCGGGCCAGCGCGGTCGTGCTCGAGACCGGCGGGCCGCTGCAGCATGCTGCGATCGTGGCCCGCGAGCAGGGCATCCCCGCCGTGACCGGCATCGAAGGGATCACGGAGCGGCTCACCGACGGCGAGCACGTGCGCGTGGACGGCGAAGCCGGCACCGTGGCTCCCCTGGGCCCTGCCGCGCCGGCCGCCCCGAGCGTGGTGTGACCGGGTCTTGGCCAGCACCGCGCGCTCGCCTTCGATCGTCGGCCAGTTGGATGCGAACCATGACCGTTCGCGCGGCCGCCTCCCCGAGCGCCTGCGTGTCGCCGACGGGGCGACCTAGGCGCTTGGCGGTGCCCGGGAAGCGGTTGAGGTAGCGGCGCTGCCCTTCCTCCACGTGCGCTGGTCGTTCAGCGTGGAGCAAAGCGACCGCTGCGCCGGCCCGTGCACGGCGGCGCAGGAGGAGCTCGACCTCTGCACCGCCCGTGAGGTTGCGCCACCACGTCTTGGCGGAGGCGTCACCCACATAGACCCAGAGCACCCGGCCGTCCTCGACGTACTGGACGGGGAAGGTGTAGGGAGGGGTCTTCCGCCGCACCTGCCCGCGTTCGATCATGCTCATCGGCTGTCACGTCCATTGGGTGCTACCCCTTCTGGGCTCCTCTGGTGATCAGTCGCCGCCCGTGCGCACCGAGGAGCCGATGTATGAGGCTCGCCGGCGCCAACGCTGTCCCCCCACGCTCACAGGGCACTGCCTCAGCTCATCGACTTGGTGTCGGTCAGACGGAAGCGTGCCGCGGCGATCACGGTGAACGCGACGGTGAAGGCCAGCAGCATCCCGACTGCGGGGAGTACGGCGGTCAGACCGCCCGCTTCGAGGGTCGTGGCCTGGAACCCTTCCATGGCCCAGTAGGCGGGGGTGGCGGGGGCGATGGCCGCAGCCCATCCAGGGAGGGCGTCGGGGGGGACGACCGCGCCGCCCAGGCCGGCGATCCCGATGCTGCCGACGTTCGTGGCGGCCGACAGCTGGCTCGCCGATCGGCAGATCGAGGTCAGCGCGACCGCGTAGGCGAGCATGCAGACCACAAGCGCCCAACCGACCGCGACGAGCCCGACGACCGTGCCGTGGATCTGCAGTCCGAACAGCGCCACCCCCACGGCGAGCAGCAACGCCACCTGCCCGAGCAGGACGAGCAGCGGGGGGCCAAGCTTTCCAGCCATCAGCGCCACGGGGCTCACACCCCCGGCACGCAGCCGCTCCCACGTCCCCCAGCTGTGCTCGTCGAAGAAGCGGAACGCGGCGATCCCAGCGCCGAACAGCGCGAACATCACCGTCATGCCCGGCACCGCCTGCTCCGCGCCGGACGCGTCGGCGAAGCCCTGCGCCTGCAACGTCGAGCGGTACAGCGGCTGCAAGAAGGCGATCATGAGCAGCGGCATGACCACGAGCAGCGCCAGCGACGGGATGTCACGGCGCCACAGCAGCAGGTTGTGCCGCCACAACGCGACGACGCGCACGCTGTTAGTCGACACGCCCTTGCTCCTGCTCGTAGTGGCGGCCGGTCAGCGCCATGTACACCGCTTCGAGACCGTCCCTGACGATGTCGACCGACGTCAACCGGGTCTCGTGTCCGTCGAGCGCGGCAAGGAGCTGCACCGCAGCCTCCGCCGGCCGTTCGGCGAGCACGCGCAGCACCGAACCGTCACCAACCACCGCGCCGCCGGGGATCGGTGGCGCCGGCCCGTCGAAGACGAGCTCGACGGCCGACTGGGCATGGCGTGCTGCCAGCTCCGCCTGGGTGCCTCGCGCGATCAGCGTGCCGTTCTCCAGGATCGCCACCGTCGCCCCGAGCGCCTCCACCTCGGGCAGGTAGTGCGTGGAGTAGCACACTGCGGCACCCCTGCCCGCGAGGCCCTTCACCACCTCGAGCAGCGAGGTTCGAGTCTGTACGTCCGCGCCCACCGTCGGCTCGTCGAGCAGCAACAGCGGCGGCTCGTGGAGCAGTGCCGCTGCGGTGTGCAACCGCCGCTTCTGGCCGCCAGAGAGCTCACGAGCGCGACGGTCGAGCAGCGGGCCGAGCTGGAGAGCCTCGGAGACCTCCGCCACGCGCTGGCTGAGCACGACACGGCGGAGCCCGGCCAGCCCACCGAAGAACCGCAAGTTCTCTGCCACCGTCGCCGACGGGTAGACGCCCAGGTCCTGCGGAGCGAGGCCGAGGTGGCGCGCAGCGCGGACGGGCTCACGCACCGCGTCAACCCCAGCGACAACGACACGGCCGGAATCCGGACGACGTAGGCCGGCCACGATCGATACGAGCGTGGTCTTGCCCGCCCCGTTGTGGCCGAGTAGGCCCACCACCTCGCCGGCAGCCACCGTGAGCGAGACCCCGCGCAGCGCCCGCACCGACCCGTAGGACTTCTCCAGATCATCAACGACGAGGACGTCGTTCATGAGCACCTCAAAACGCCACGCGTTGCAGGTCGCTAGGGGGAGGATCGATGAGCTGCACACCGCACGTGAGAGTCAACCGTCCTGGGAGCCTCAGGACTTTGGTCCTCTGGCGGGGACGGACGGCCCTGGAGCGCTCCAGCCGGTTTTCCAATCTGGATGGACCGTGTTTCGCCGTGGGAGCTGCAGCCTGGGGATGCGCCGCTTCACCTCCGACGTTCTCGGCGCACTAACGTCCACGTAAATTACGCGCGGGCCCTTACCAGGTGTCGGACGATGACCTCACCGGTGCGGTCCACCCCGTCGAGGCGGTGCAGCCCGGCGACCCGGTCTGCCGGCACATAGGCCGCCATGGGCGCCTCCAGGTCGACGAGTTCTTGCTCGTGCAGCTGGAGGATGCACGCCGCGATGTACAGCTTGGTGACGCTGGCGATGAAAGTACGGGGTCTCCGGGCGCATGGGTGCCCCGCCTGGGTGTGCCTCGCCTGCGGCGCCGCTCCAGCGCAGCGTCCCGTCGCCGCGTTCGACGCACAGCACCACGTGGGGGATGCGCCGTCGGGCGGCGAGCCGGTCAACGAGACCCTGGAGCCGGTCGCCCACCGCCTCTGGCCCGCCAGCGTGCCTGCGTCCGGCCTGGATGCGCGACGACACCGTGACCACCTCGCTCTGCCGACCGTGGTCACCCAGCCCGGACACGGTCGCGAGCCGGTCGGCAGCGGCAGCAGGCGGCGCCACCGCCCGCAGGAACCCCGTGTCGCGCCGCGTCGAGGAGCCGGTGTACACGCACGGCCGGGGTGAAGTCCTGCCGCAACCGCCTTCGGTCATGCCAGCACCTCGAGGAGCTGCTCGACGGTCGGCGCGCCGGCCAGTCCCTGCGGGGTCGCGTACACCCGGCAGGCCAACCCCACCGGCCCGCCCGGGCTCGCGAACGGGTCCCGGCCATCCACCAGGATGGTCGGCGATCCGCGGAAGTCCAGCGCCTCGGCCTCCTCGTCCGAGGCCACCTGCTCGCGTGTGATGACCGTGTCGGGCCGGCCGAGCCGGTCGAGTGCTGCGCGCAGCCGCGCCTCCGCAGTGCGGCGGTTCGGACAGCCGTCGAAGTAGCGCAGCGTCACGTCCATCGGGGGCCTCCCTGTGCGGCGCGTTTGTGGGACCGTAGAGCTTCCAGCACAGTGGAAGGTCAAGGCACGGCTTCGCCAGAGGAGGGTGTCGTGCGCATCGGCGAGCTGGCCAGCGCCACCGGCGTCACCGCCAAGACCCTGCGCTTCTACGAGGCCGAGGGGCTGCTGCACGCACCCGAGCGCACCCCCGGCGGCTATCGCGACTACCCGCCCGGGGCCGTCGACCGGGTCGCGTTCATCCGCCATGCCCAGGCCGCTGGCCTGACCCTGCGCCAGATCCGCGAGATCCTGCTCGTCCGCGATGGCGGCCACGCCCCCTGCGGCCACGTCGCCGACCTGGTCGGCCACCGCCTCGACGAGGTCGAGCAGCGGTTGCGCGAGCTGCACGCCACGCGTACGCAGCTGCGCCTGCTCAAGCAGCGCCTCGACGACCTCGATCCCGCCGACTGTCCGCCATCGGCGATCTGCGCGGCGATCAAGGACGTCTGAAGGCGCTCACGCGTAGGCCCTGTCGGCGCGAGGAGCGGGGCCGTCACGGTTGCACCGCGCAGTCAAGCCCGTGGGACCGCGCGCTCCTCTGGCCGGGGAATGCAGCCGCGGCGTGCCGAGTTACCGAGGTAGACCCTGGACACGCGAGGGGGAACGCCGCGGATGCACCCCGACCCGGACCGCACGGCCGCATGAGCAGCACACCGATCGCTGCGCACGCCTTGTTGTCGGACTGCCACTCGGCCGCGCTCATCAACCGCGCCGGAGCGGTGGAGTGGTGGTGCGTCCCCCGGTTCGACAGCCCGTCGGTGTTCGCGCGCTTGCTTGACGACGACGCCGGCCACTTCAGCCTCCGGCCCCTCGGCGCCGCCACCGTGCAGCGTCACTACGCGCACCGTTCGCTCGTGCTGGTGACGACGTTCCACACCGCGGCCGGCACGGTGGAGCTGACCGACGCGCTCGCGCTGGCTGAGGGCGTCCGCCACCACGACGTCGGCCTGGGTTCCCCGCATGTGCTGCTGCGCCGTCTGGTGTGCACCGCAGGTCGGGTCGAGGTGGACGTCGAGTTCGCGCCGCGCTTCGAGTACGGCCTCACGACCCCGGTGATCCGGCGGGTCGAGGGCGGTGTCGTCGCCCGGGGCGGGCCGGCCGCGCTCACCCTGTCCGCTCCGGTCGCGCTGCACGAGCACGGTGCCACGGCCAGCGGACGGCTCGCGCTGGCGGCGGGGCAGGCGGCAGCCTTCGCCGTGGAGTACGCCTCGAGCTGGGGGCCGGCGCCACTCCCATGGTCCCAGGAGCGGGTTGCCGCCCGGCTGGACGACACCGCGGAGGCGTGGCGCTCGTGGAGCCTGGCCCATCAGGGGTACGAAGGCCCGAACGCCGAGCTGGTCGAGCACAGCGGCCGGGTGCTGCACGGTCTGACCTACCGGCCGACGGGGGCGATCGTGGCCGCGCCCACGACCTCGCTGCCTGAGACCGTCGGGGGAGCGCGCAACTGGGACTACCGCTTCACCTGGGTCCGGGACGCGAGCCTCACGCTCGACGCGCTGTGGGTGGCGGCCTGCCCCGACGAGGCCGGTGCGTTCCTCGACTACCTCACCACCGTCGCGTCCACGTTCCACGAGACCAGGCAGCTGCAGATCATGTTCGGCGTCTGCGGCGAGCGGGACCTCGCCGAGCGGGAGCTGCCGTGGCTCGCGGGCTGGCGCGACAGCCGCCCGGTGCGGGTCGGCAACGGCGCGTGGGCGCAACCCCAGCTCGACGTGTACGGGGAGCTCCTCGCCGCTGTCCACCTCCTGCGGCCCCAGCTCGGCGACTTCGATGACCTGCAACGGCGCTTCCTCATCGGGCTGGCCGACGCAGCAGCGGCCTCCTGGGAGCAGACCGATCAGGGGATCTGGGAGGTACGCGGCCCGCCCCGCCACTTCGTGCACTCCAAGCTGATGTGCTGGGTCGCGCTCGACAGAGCGGTCGACCTCGCCGCGGACCTCGGCGCCGAGGACCGCGTCGAGGCGTGGGTGCGTGAGGGGGACCGCATCCGCGAAGCGCTCCTCACCCAGGGCTGGAGCGACTCCGCCGGCGCGTTCACGCAGACCTTCGACGGCGCTGCGCTCGACGCGTCCAGCCTGCTCATCGGCAAGGTCGGGTTCCTGCCCGCGGACGACGACCGGGTGCTCGCGACGATCGCCGCGACCGAGGAGCGGCTCACCGACAAGCGGGGTCTGGTCTACCGCTACCGAGCCGAGGACGGCCTCGACGGCGCGGAGGGCACGTTCCTGCTGTGCACGTTCTGGCTCGCCGAGGCGCTTGCCCTCGCGGGGAGGGTCGACCGGGCACGCGACGTGTTCGCCCGCGCCTGTGCGCTCACCAACGACGTCGGCCTTCTGGCCGAGGAGGTCGCTACGGAAAGCGGGGAGCTCCTCGGCAACTTCCCTCAGGCGTTCAGCCACATCGGCCTCATCAACGCCTCCTGGGCGATCAGCCAGGCCGAGGAGAGCGTCTCACGTGCCCACTCATGACGCGACCGGGGGACCGCTGCGTGCGGCTCGACGAGCACCTCGAAGCGCAGATGAAGATCGGCATGGTCGGCCTCGGCAGGATGGGCGGCAACCTGACCGGAGCGCTACTTCGTCAGGCGGTACAAGCGCCAGCAGTCGTTGTCGCTGTCGCGCACGTCGATGTGTCCGCCCCGGCGGCGCGCTGCCACGCACGCACCGGCAGGATCGTCGAGAGCGCCTGGAACATGGCCGCCTGCGGTGGTGGGTGGAGCGGCCTGGCGTGTGTCGGCAAGGCGCTTGGGTTGATTCGTGCTCTCCCACTGCGGGGGGCCCTCCGGTAGGCTTGTCTATGGCAGCCCGCTCCGGCGTGCGGCGTGCCGCGGGCGCGGTGGGCGGGGACGCTGGCAGCGACCCGCTTGAGGGTGCCCGCAAGGCCGCCGCTGATCTGCGCTGGCTCGACGTCTTCGAGACGTTGAGCGCGTGCGATCGCGGCGCTGGGTTGGCGGCGGAGGACCTGGAGCTGCTGGCAACAGCAGCGTTCCTGCTCGGCCGCGGTCAGGAGTGCCGGCAGGCCCGGTTG
>SKPY01000211.1 GCA_007119305.1 Nitriliruptorales bacterium | reverse complement strand
CGCCTCGTCGCCCCAAACCCGCCAGTCGACGGGGTTCTCGGCGTGTTGGCGCAGGTACGGTGAGGCCGCGTTGGCCAGCTCGTTTGCCACTGTGGACCACCCCCTTTCCGGTTTCGCAGCGCTGCATGCGGGTGGTTGCGTTGCCGTGGGGAGGGCCTTCCCACAGGCGTTTCTCTGCAACCCTACTGGCCGGAGCTCGCGTTGTCGGCTTGGTCCGAGGCAGTGTGATCGCGAGGCCGCGAGTTCCACCATGCCGCGCTGCACCGACAGCAGGAGGGCCACTCCCCGTACATGGGCGCCATGGCCGCGGTCGACGCTGCCCGTAGGCGACGCTCCTTCCGTCCGGTCAGCGGGCCGGCCGCGGCGACCTGCGAGGCTCCCATCAGCGCGAGTCGGTCACGCAGAGCGACGATCAATGGTTCTCGCAGTCCGGACCAACGGCGGATGTCCCGATACGGGTCAAACATCGGTAGGGCCGCAGTAGCCGGGCAGTAGCCGCGTGTTCTCGTGCGCCCGGGAAGGGGTCGTCGTTGCTCCGGAGCGGGCCCTGGTAGCAGCCGATACACGAGAGTGCGTGACCGCGCGAAAGTCCCCGCTTCGGGTGGGGCGGAGCGCTTCCGCTGAAGCACTCAACCGCCCGTAACCGGCCGTCGAGGACGTTGGTTGTACTCTCCGGGCGGTCGGAGTCGAGGGCTGGTGCGCTACGAGGACTGGGGCGACAGGTGCCCGCGGTGGGCGGGTGTTCGCAGCGTGCTGACGTCGATCGCCGGCGTACCTGTGCACTACCTGGTCGGGGACCCGACTGGACAACCGGTCGACGACGCACCGACGCACGTGTTGGTGCCCCCTATGACCGCCAGTGCCGCTGGCTGGATCGATCTGGTCGCAGCGATGCGCGAACTCGGGCCCGTCGTTTCGGCTGATCCGCCCGGGACACTGGCTGGCGACACCGGTGCGCCGTACCGCCGAGGATCTCGTCCGAAAGCTGACGCTGCCTTTGTCCGTGCGCTGCTACAGCATCTCAACCTCCGCCACGTGGTGCTTCACAGCTGGTCGATGGGCGGGCTCGTCGCGCTGTCGGCAGCCGAACTCGCACCCCCGCGGGTGTCGGGGCTGGTACTCGCCGCCCCCACGTTGCCGTGGCGTCGGACTGCCCGCTTCGAAGCGCTCGGATGGCACACCGTCGGCCGGGCCGCCCTCGCCATCGGCGTGCCGGTGGCTCGACTCGCCCTGCGCGTGCCGTGGGTTCGTGACCATGCGACCCTGCGTCGCGCAGTCCAGACCGAAGAGATGTTCACCGGTGAGCGTGCCAGCACGGTCGGCGGTGACCCCACACTGGTATCACGAGAGCAGGTCGCGGTCTTGGCCGAGCAGATGCAGAGCCTCGACCCCCGGAGGCTGGCCGGGACGGTCACGGCGTTCGCATCGGCGACGGCTGCGATGTTCGTCGATCAGCAGTCAACAATGCAGCTGCTCGACCGGGTGACGGTCCCGGTGCTGCTGCTGTGGGGTACCGACGACCCGCTCATCGACCAGCCGTCTCACCGACTCCATGCGCAGCGGCCGGGCTGGACCCCTCACCCAATCGAGGAAGCCGGCCACCTCTTGCCCATCGAACGACCCGGCGAGTATGTCGCGGCGGTCCGGGCATGGATGCCGAGCACATCACCATGACCTTCGCAGTCTCGCACCGGGTCGCTATGCGCTCCTTGGGTCCTCAACGGCCCGCGCGACAGCCACGGTGATGGTGTTGCGGTAGGGTTATCGTCAGCGAGGCTCCCCGTCGAAGCGCGGTGGGTGTCGAGTGGGAGCTGGAAGGCGAGCGGGTGAGGGCGGTGGTCTACGACCGTTACGGCCCGCCGGACGTGCTTCGGGTCGAACAGGCTCCCACGCCGAGCCCGGGTCCCGAGCAGGTACTCATCGAGGTGGCCGCGACCTCGATCAACCTCTCCGACTGGGAGTGCCTGCGTGGCGTTCCGCTGTACGCACGGGTCTGCGGCTTGCGCGCTCCGGCGCGTAGCACGCTCGGCTCTGACATCGCGGGTCGGGTGGCGGCGGTCGGTCCGAGTGTCACCCGGTTCGCCGTGGGCGACGAGGTCTACGGCGACAACCTCCGCTTGAAGGGGGGCTTCGCCGAGTACGCGGTGGCTCCCGAGGCGGTCCTCGGTCACAAGCCCGGGGCGTTGAGCTTCGCCGAGGCGTCGACGCTGCCACAGGCGGCTGCGATCGCCCTGCAGGGGATCGCCGGAGTCCGGGCGGGACAGCGGGTGCTCATCAACGGGGCGGGCGGCGGGTCCGGGTCGTTCGCGATCCAGCTCGCCAAGTGCGCGGGGGCGCAGGTGACCGGCGTCGACAACGACGGCAAGCTCGAGTACATGCGGTCGCTGGGCGCCGACGAGGTGGTCGACTACCGCCGCGTGGACTTCATCGACCTCGGGCCGTTCGACCATGTGCTCGATCTGGTCGCGCACCGATCGGTGTTCGCCTACCGGCGGGCGTTGGCGCGCGGCGGCCGCTACCGGTGCGTGGGCGGGTCAACGTCGGCGCTGCTGCGGATCGCCACGATCGGGGCTGTGGTCGGTCGTCTCACGGGGCGCCGCCTGGGGGTGCTCGGGGTGAAGTCGGGTCCAGCACAGTTCGAGCCGCTCGCCGAACGGTGCGTCGTCGGCGACGTGAAGATCCACATCGACCGCACGTTCGGGCTCGACGACGTCCCAGCCGCGCTGGCCTACGTCGGTGAGGGTCGCGCGCTCGGCAAGGTCGTCGTCGAACCCACCCGACCGCCGCTGAGCTAGTTCCGGAGTCGCTCGAGGCCGTCGAGGATGAGGTCGAGACCGAACTCGAACTCGTCCGTGTAGTCGTAGCCGGCTGCGAGGGAGGCTGCGGCTGCCTCGTTGAGGCGCGGGTATTGCGCGGCTGGTACTTGCGGAAGGACGACTTCGGCCATCTCGGCGAGCTGCTCCGACGTGCCGAACGGCAGGCTCGCTTCCTGGATCGCGAAACCGTAGATGTAGCTGTCGAGGAGCCAGTACGCGTGGGTGGCGTCCTCGATCGAGAAACCCGCTCCCCGAAGACATTCGAGCACCGCCTCGTGGTGGCGCAGACTCGTTGGTCCGTGCGTCGTCCGTAGCTCCATCAGGGCGGTCGCCCACGGGTGGCGCGCGAGAGCCTCGCGCACCGAGGCCGCCCGCTCGCGCATGGCCGTCCGCCAGTCGGCATCGACGGCGGGCAGGTCGATCTCGCTGAACACGACATCGACCATCCCGTCCAGGAGGTCGTCCTTGTCGGCCACGTAGTGGTACAGGGTCATCGTGCCGGCGCCGAGCTCGCGGGCCAGCCGGCGCATGGTGAGCGCCTCGAGCCCCTCGCGGTCGGCGAGCGCAACGCCCGCGCCCAGCACCCGCTCCTTGCTCAGCCCTTCTCCGTCTTCGAGCCGGCGATCCGCGTACGCACCCACCTGCGGCATCCCTCCGAGTTCGCGCTTGACAAACGTACAACGTACGAGCATAGTACACCGTACTAGTACGACGTACGAACACAGCCCACAGCCGGTGAGCCCGCGCGACGGGAGCGTTGTGGAACCAACCATCCCACCGAAACGAAGGAGTAACGACGTGAGAACCCAGACAGCAGAACTCACCGCGCCAGAGGACCGGCAGGTCGTCAAGGGATTTCAGCTGCCGCGCACCCTTCCTTCAACACGGCAGCCAGCCCGCCCGCGCGTCCATGCCGACGCCCAGACGACGCGATGAAGGCCACGAGGGACCAGTGAGGGCATCCAACACCCGGGACGCCTACCGTCCCAAGGCCACCGCACATCAATCCACGGGGACGAACAAGCCAGCCGATTCCGGAAGGAAGGACAGACCATGCAGACCCGCACCCAAGCAGCACGGCAACGACAGCACCGCACACGGATGAAGGCGATCGTGCAGGACGTCTACGGACCCGCCGAGGTGCTGCGCACCGGCGAGGTCGACGTGCCCCAGATCGGCCCCGACGAGGTCCTCGTCCAGGTCCGCGCCGCGGGGTTGGACCGCGGCGCCTGGCACCTGATGACCGGCCAGCCCTACCTCATGCGGCTCATGGGCTTCGGGGTGCGCCGCCCGAAGAACCCCGTCCCCGGCATGGAGGTCGCCGGCGTGGTCGCCGCCGTCGGCGCCGACGTGACGAGGTTCTCCCTGGGCGACGAGGTGTTCGGCATCGCGCGCGGCTCCTTCGCCGAGTACGCCGCCGCACCCCAGGGCAAGCTCGCCCCCAAGCCGGCCAACCTGACCTTCGAGCAGGCCGCCGTGGTCCCGATCTCCGGACTCACCGCCATCCAGGCGGTGCAAGAAGCCGGACGCGTCGACGCCGGCCACAAGGTCCTGATCATCGGCGCCTCCGGCGGCGTCGGCAGCTACGCGCTGCAGCTCGCCAAGGCCCGCGGCGCGCACGCCACCGGCGTGTCCAGCACCGCCAAGACCGACCTCATCCGCTCCCTCGGCGCCGACCACGTCATCGACTACACCCACGAGGACTTCCTCGACGGCACCACCCGCTACGACGTCATCATCGACACCGGCGGACGCAACCGCCTACCCCGGCTGCGCCGCGCGCTCACGCCCACAGGCACGCTCGTCATCGTCGGCGGCGACGGGGGCGGCAAGGTGACCGGCGGGTTCGGCCGCGGACTCCGCGCCGCCATGCTCTCCCCACTCGTGCGCCAGCGCCTGCTCATGCTCGTCAACACCGAGCACCACCGCTACCTGGACGAGCTGCGACCGCTGCTCGAGGCGGGCGCCGTCACCCCCGCCCTGGACATCACGTACCCGCTCGCGCAGGCAGCCGCAGCGATGCGCCGCCTCGAGGCAGGCAAGGCGCGCGGGAAGATCGCCATCACGATCTGACCCGTTCCCGCGAGCCCCGCAGCAGAGCAGCACCGACAGAACTGGAGCAGCAATTGAACACCCGACGCATCACACTCGCCGCTCTGGCCAGTGGGCGGTGTGCATGCCGGTCGGCGTCGCCGCCGTGTCCACCGTCGACGCGGCAACCGTCGCCGCCATGGATGGGATCGACCAGTGATGGAGCAGCGCATGGCCCCCCACAGCTTCCCGGCGCGGCCGTCGCGGGGTTCGCGGCAGCGAGGTCGTGCAGCTGGCCGGCCAGTGCAGGGCCGATGCATCCGCTGCGGCGGTCACGGCCGACACCCCGTCCTCATCGGCACGGTCAGCAAGCCGTTAACCGCCGTGGTGGTCGGCCAGCTCGTCAAGGAAGGAGTGCTGGCCTGTGAGGAGCCGGTGTGGGCCGCAGGGCCACTACGATCCAATCCCTCTCCCAGGCGCCGTGGGATGTCTCGCCGGGTAGACCGGAGGTCGATCGAGCTCGGTCGCCATCACCGTCGGTAACCGGTCAGTGCTTCCTGGTCCTGGGTCGGTGCGGGCGGGGCAGTGCTGTGCTGCGCTGATGCCCGATGCTCTGCAGTTTGATTGCGGACGCGCTCCTGCAACGCGCACAGCCGCGACCCTCCGGAAGCGGCGGATACGCAGGGGTGTCGCCCCTGCGAGTGCCCTTCCTGTATCGCGCACGCAGAGCCGTCCTGCGACGTGATCAGAGCGGGCGTGCTCATAATGGGTGACCAACGCGGTGTGCTGGGCGACTGGCCTCACGGCCGCTCAGGGGCCTGTCTCACCCGGGCTGCCTCGCGGGTGAGGTGATCGCGCTCCGGCACGTTGGTTGCCCGGCGAGCCGCCTCGGCGTAGAGGGTGGCGGCCCGCGAGAGGTCGCCGTCCTTCTCGTGCAGGTGGGCAGCGACGGCGGCGTAGCGCGGTAACTTCGGATCGAGTGGCTCCAGCGCCGCCAGCCCTGCGCGGGCGCCTTCGGCCTCACCGACCGCCACCGCCCGGTTCAGCCGGTGCACCGGCGAGTCCGTGAGGGCCACGAGCTCGTCATACCACTCGACCACCTGGACCCAGTCGGTCTCGGCGGTGCTCCGCGCGTCGCAGTGCAGCGCCGCGATCGCCGCCTGCGCCTGGTACTCGCCCAGCCGGTCACGGGCGAGCGCCGATTGCAAGATCATGATGCCCTCTGCCACCAGGTCGGTGTCCCACAGCGACCGGTCCTGGGCGGCGAGGGGCACCAGCGAGCCGTCCGGCCGGCTGCGTGCCGGTCGCCGGGCGTGGTGCAGAAGCATCAGCGCCAGCAGTCCTGCTGCCTCCTCGTGGCCCGTGACGGCGTGCAGTCGCCGGGCCAGGCGGATCGCCGCGGCGGACAGGTCGACGTCGCCGGAGTAGCCGGCGTTGAACACCAGGTAGAGCACCCGCAGCACCGTGACCAGCGAACCGCGCTCATCGAGCGTGACCCCGCTAACGGTCCGCTTGGCGCGGCTGATCCGCTGAGCCATCGTGGCCTCGGGGACCAGGTACGCCTCGGCGATCTGCCGGGTCGTGAGGCCGCCGACGGCCCGAAGGGTCAGCGCCACCGCCGACGCGGGCGTGAGCGAAGGATGGGCGCAGCGCAGGTACAGCTCGAGCGTGTCGTCGCCGTCGGTCACTGGACCCGGAGCGGGCTCGGTGTGCACGCGCAGCTCGCGTGCCGTGCGGGCGGCCTCGGAGCGGGCGGCGTCGAGGAACTTGCGCCAGGCCGCGGTCACCAGCCAGCCCTTCGGGTCCCCCGGCGGGTCCGCCGGCCAGGCCTCGAGCGCTGCGAGCAGCGCGTCCTGGACGGCGTCCTCGGCCGCCGCGAAGTCGGCTCCGCGGCGGACGAGGACGCCGATCACCGGGGGCACCAGCTCCCGCACGAGCGCCTCGAGGTGGTCGGTCACGGGCCGCTTACTCGTCGGCCGGTGGGGTGGCTTCGAGGAACGGACGCAGTTCGAGCCACTCGTGGATCGGCTTCCCGCCCGCGCCCGGAGCCGCCGACAGCTCCCCGGCCAGCTCGACCGCCCGCTGCTGATCGTCGACGTCGATGACCATCCAGCCGGCGATCAGGTCCTTGGTCTCGGCGAACGGTCCGTCGGTGACCGGGGGCCGTCCCTCCCCGTCGTACCGCACCCACAGGCCCTCCGGCGCCAGGGCCTGGCCGTCGACGAACTCGCCCGTCTCCTCCAGCCGCGCCGCGAAGTCGTTCATGAACTGGATGTGGTCGCTGACCTCCTGGGGCGTCCAACGATCCATGGGCACGTCATTCACCGGCGCCGGGGCGCCCCGGTAGTGCTTGAGCAGCAGATACTTGACCATGTCACGTCCTCCTCGGTGCGGCGCGACCTCGTGGCCACGCTCACTCCTGAGACGGAGCCATCTTCGGGTTCTCGACATCCGCGACCAAGACCTTGCCGAGGACGCACAGCGTGGCTGGCGGCCGCCGGCATCAGCCGCACGTGGCGCACCGCTGAGTGTCGATGCCTACACCAACTGGCGCCAGTCCGGGACGACTGTCGGCATCGCACACCGAGCCGCGGCGCCCGCAGCTGAGTGACCAGATCGCCGAACTCCCACGCTCAGGCGCCGGCGATATGGATACGTGGGTGGCCCAGCGGCCCCGCTTCCCTGAGCAGAAGCACGGTTTGGGCGGGTTCACGAACACGCGGTCTCCCCGGCTACCGGCCGGCGGCCGAACGCGGACCAAAGCCCCTCCCAGACCTCGCCGAGTGCGGGCTATGCCGGGTTGCACTTGAGTTCAACCGATGTTCGTGACGTTCGGTAGCCGAGCCAGGCGGCTTGTATGTACGCGGCTCGACCGTGGGGCTGGAGCATGATCGTCCCGGCGACTGAGATCGCCGAAGCGGCCGCCCCGTCGTCAAGTTTGGTTGACGGTAGGGGCCTTCGGGGGCATGCTGGAGCCATGGGAGCCCGACTGGAACACGACCGCGCCGACGAACAGGTCCGCATCGAGGTGCAGCTCGGCGCCCAGGACCCGCTCGGTCAGCTGCGCGGGCTGCGCGCCGCCGGCCTGCAGCTCGAGGACTGGCAGCGGCAAGTGATCACCCAGGCTCGCGAGCAGGGGGTGCCCTGGTCCAAGATCGCCGAAGCTCTCGGGGTTAGCAAACAGGCCGCGTGGGCCACTTACAACGAAACGGTGCGCAGCGCACTCGCGGAGGCGCGTGCGCGTAGCGGGCTGACCGATGAGGAGGCACAGGGGTTGGCCGACGAGGAGCGCGCCAACCGCCGTCCCGGCGCGGCGTAACGGCTCGTGCGCGTCGTCATCGACCCCAACGTGCTCATCTCCGCGGCGGTCGCCACCGGCGTGAGCGCCCAGCTCGTTGACCGCTGGTTGAGCGAACGGCCTTTCGAGATCGTGACGTGTCCGGCGCTGCTGGCCGAGCTGGGTGAGGTGTTGCGCCGCGCGAAGTTCCGGCGCTGGATCGACCACGCCGTCGTCGACCGGTACGTCAGCCTGCTCGAGCAAGAGTCCGAGTCCTGGTCAGATCCTGTCGAGGTGGCACCGGTGACCGGTGACCCCAAGGCGACTATCTCGTCGCCCTGTTCCGCGACTCGGCCGCGGATCTGATCGTGTCTGGAGATCCCGACCTCACGTCGCTGAACGTCGAGGATGCGGAGGTCCTGACCCCTGGCGAGCTGCTACAGCAACTCTGATCCGCCGCCCGACAACTCGAAACCGACCCTGTAGCTCGTGCGGTTCAACGTCTCGCCGCCACTTCGGTCCAATCGTGCGTCACCCTCATGAAGCCTCCCGAGTTCGGGATATGCCGGTTGTACCGAAGTCCAGCGCAGGCGCTCTTCGTCACGTTCGGTAGCCACGAGCGTTGGGAGAGGAAGTCCTGGGGCCGCCCTGCAAGCTTGTGGGATCCGCTCATCGCAGACCTCGGCCCCCATCCTGCGTCCAGCCACTTTGCCGGGGCGGCCCTACAACCGAATGACCGGCATGCCTCGGACCGCTCACGCTACGCTCTGTCATTGAGTTGCGCGTTGAACTGTCGCTTCCGTGGGGGGTCACGGACGAGGAGAGATCAGGGAGCGCGAGTGCCTGTCCGGGAAGCCGCACATGGCGGTGTAGCCCGGGGGGGTGAGGCACCGCGAAGGGGGTCGGGCATCAAGGCTGCGGCCGAGCGGCAGGTCGGGATCGGCCCAGGATCATGCTTTGGTGAGCCACTCGATGCGCCCTTGGAGTGCGATGTCGGACGGGTGTGCGGCTAGGAACGCGTCCAGGGCGCGGACGACCCGTCCCAGCGTTCTAGGGTTGCCTCGGGGCCAGGCGGCGTTCGAGGTCAGGAGCAGGCCTGGGAACGTGCCGCCGGTGGACAGCGCGCCGGTGGCGAGCGGGACGAAGTCGGGGACGTTCTCGGTGAACACCACGCGGCCTTCCTTGCCCGCGTGGTCGAAGACCACGTCGTCACCGCGGTGCGCGAGCTCGGAGCGCTCTGCGACGGCGACTACGTCGTGACCTCGGCGGCGAAGCTCCTCGGCGAGCGTGGCGGGCCACATCTCGTCGATCAGCAGCTTCACGCCAGGGCGTCCTGGCGCCGATCCCAGATCTGCTGCGCCCGGCGGGCTTCCTCATCGACGCGGTCGATCCAGCGGTCGATCTCGTCGGGGTATTCGCTGTAGTAGCGCACCGCAATGTCGACCTGCTCGCGCGACAGGCCGAGCCACTCCGCCGCCTGCCCCACGGCAGCCTCGCCGCTGCCCTTGACGTTGCGCACGACGCGGATGATCTCCCAGGCGTCGGGTCCCGCGGCGAGCGCGGCGCGCCTGCCGGCGGGCCCAGAGCGGAACACGATGCCCGGGTGGTCCTCCATGCGCATGCCCTCATCCACGTAGCGCGCGATCAGCTCGGGCCGCTTGCGTCCAGCTTGCTGGCTGCGCTCATCGAGCCGGTCGACAAGGTCGGCGTCGAGCCGCAGCGTGAGGTGCCGTGTGGCCATACGTCTGCCCTTCCCTGCGATCACACTGTAGACAATGTAGCACGACAGGCCGCTCCTGCCTTCGGCCTACCGGCAGGGGTGGCCCGAACAGCGCGTGCCCGCTCCGGCCTCTTGACGCCACGGGGCGTGTCGGCCGCTGCGTCGAGCTGATGGAGAGACGGCGCCCCGGGGCGACCGAGCGCCTCCCCGAGGCCTTTGACGCCCCGCCTTCTTCCCACGTGGGAAAACTGTGGGAAGAACCCCAACCGAACTGCCTGCGTATTCGCTAGCGCGGAGGGCCTCTATATGGGGAAAATCGCAGGTCAGCAGCCAGATCATGGGCCATGACGTGACACCAGTGGCACGAGGCGTACCCGACGGACAGGAAGACGGGCACGTCCCTGCGACGCGCTTCCTCGAACGCCTCGTCGCCCCAAACCCGCCAGTCGACGGGGTTCTCGG
>SKPY01000492.1 GCA_007119305.1 Nitriliruptorales bacterium | reverse complement strand
TCGCCTTGCGCTCCTCGAGCTCGGGGATGCGCGCGTGCAGGCGCTCGTACTCACGCTGCTCGTGGTAGGACCGCTTGCGCGGACGCTGCGCGGCACCACCGTTGGCGCCCGACCCCGCGCCCCGGCGCTGGCGCTCGCGGCGCGCCTGCGCCTGCAGTGCCTGCTGCCGCTGGCGGTAGGCCGACCACCCGCCCGGGTGGTGCCGGACGCGTCCGCCCGCGCGGTCTCCTGAGCGCTCCGGTGGCTCGATCGCGTAGAGGTGCTCGCACACCCGGTCGAGGAAGAAGCGGTCGTGGCTCGCGACCACGACCGCGCCCGGCCAGACGTCGAGCTCGGCCTCCAGCACCGACAGGGTGTCGAGGTCGAGGTCGTTCGTGGGCTCGTCGAGCAGGAGCAGGTTCGGCGCCTGCCCGAGGGTGCGCAGGAGCTCGAGGCGGCGCCGCTCCCCGCCCGACAGCTCCTCGACGTAGGCCTTCTGCTGCGCAGGCGGGAACAGGAAGCGCTCGAGGAGCTGGCCGGCGGTGACCCGGACCCCGCTCGTGAGCTCGGCCTCCCGCACCACCTCCGTCACCGCGTCGAGCAGCCGGGTGCCGGCAGGCAGTGCCTCGGGTTCCTGGCCGTACAGGCCGACGTGGACGGTCGCGCCGATGCGCACGCTGCCCTGGTCCGGTTCCTGCAGGCCGCCGAGGAGGCGCAGGAGGGTCGTCTTGCCGCTGCCGTTCGGGCCCACGACGCCAATGCGGTCACGGGGCTTCAGCTTGAGGTCGATGCCCTGCAGCACCCAGCGGTCGCCGTAGCGCACCCCGGCGTTGTGCAGGTGCACGACCTTGCCGCCGAGCCGGCGCGCCGGCAGCTCGAGGCGCAGCTCGGGATCGACGCGCTGCGGTGCGGCGTCGACCACCGCGGTTGCCCGGCCCACCCGGGCCTTGGCCTTCGTGGTGCGGGCCTTCGGGTTGCGGCGCAGCCAGGCGAGCTCCGTGCGGGCGACGTTGGCGCGCTTGCGGTCCTCGGCGAGGGCGCGCTCGCGCCGCGCCTCGCGCTCTTCGAGGTAGTCCGCGTACGAGCCGTGGTGGGTGTGCACGCGCCCGCCCTCGACCTCGAAGATCCGGGTCGAGAGCGTGTCGAGCAGGTAGCGGTCGTGGGTGACGAGCAGCAGTGCGCGTGGCCCCGTCGGGAGGGCCGCCGGCCCCCCACCCGAGCCCGTCGCGATCAGCTCGTCCTCGAGCCACTCGATCACGTCGACGTCGAGGTGGTTGGTGGGCTCGTCGAGGATGAGCAGATCGCCCGGGTCGGCGAGCACCGCCGCGAGCGCGATGCGCTTGCACTCCCCGCCCGAGCGTTGGCCCGCGGGCTCGTCGACGGCGGCCACCGCGAGACGGTCGAGCATCGCCCGCGCCCGCTGCTCGCGCTGCACGTCGGCCCGGTCGTCGAGCGGGTCGAAGCTGGCCGGTTGCGCGAGCACGGTCTCGAGCGGTGTGCGCCACGGGTCGATCTCGGGCTGCTGCGGCAGGTAGCGCACCTGGACCCCGTCGGCGAGGACGGCCCGGCCGGCCTCGGGCTCCTCGAGCCCGCCGAGCAGGCGCAGCAACGTCGACTTGCCGCTGCCGTTCAGGCCGATCACCCCGACCCGGTCGCGCTCGCCGATCCCGACGGTCACGCCGTCGAGGACGGTCTTGTCGGCGAAGCGCTTGGTGACGCCCTCGAGGCCCGCGATGATCACGCCGCCTCCGTACCGTCGCGACCCGTCACCGCAGCAGGAGGCCGACCCGCGCGCGGACGCCGTCCATCGTCGCCGCCGCCACCGCACGCGCCCGGTCCGCACCCTTGCGCAGCAGGTCCTCGACGGCCGCCGGGTCGTCGCGCAGCTCGCTGTAGCGGTCACGGACCGGACGCAGCACCCCGTTGACGGCCTCCGCCACCTCACGCTTGAAGTCGCCGTAGCCCTTGCCCACGAAATGCGCCTCGAGGTCCGCCACGTCCTTGCCGGTGGCCGCCGACAGCATGTCGAGCAGGTTCGTGATCCCCTGCTTGTCCGGGGCAGCGCGCACCTCCGAGCCGGAGTCGGTGACCGCCCGCATGATCTTCTTGCGGGTGGCCTCCTCGCTGTCGGCGAGGTCGATCGTGCCCTGCGGCGACTCCGCGGACTTCGACATCTTCCGGTCGACGTGCTGGAGGTCCATGATCCGTGCGCCGGTCTTCGGGAAGGTCGCCCGCGGCAGCGTGAAGGTGTCGCCGAAGCGGCTGTTGAACCGCTGCGCGATGTCGCGGGTGAGCTCGACGTGCTGGCGCTGGTCCTCCCCCACGGGCACCTCGTCGGCGTGGTAGAGCAGGATGTCGGCGGCCTGGAGCACCGGGTAGTCGAACAGCCCGACCGAGATGAAGTCACGCCCTTCGGACTTCTCCTTGAACTGCACCATGCGCTGCAGCTCACCCATCGAGGCCACGCAGTTCAGGATCCATGTGCACTCGCTGTGCTCGCGCACGTGGGACTGCACGAACAACGTCGCGGCATCGGGGTCGAGGCCGCAGGCGAGCAGCCAGCAGGCGAGGTCGACGGTGCGCTCGCGCAGCACCGCCGGATCGTGGGGGATGGTGATCGCGTGCAGGTCGACGATGCAGTAGAAGTGCCCGTCCGACTGCTCGCGGGCCCAGCGGCTCCAGGCCCCGAGGTAGTTGCCGAGGTGGGGGGCACCGGACGGCTGCACGCCGCTGAACACACGGGCCACGATCGTCGCTCCTCTTTCCGGTCCCAGTCACGGGCAGTCCATGCATCGTAGGGATCTCGGGCGGCGCTGTCAGACGCCCGCCCGGAGCCCAGCGTGGCCGCACCCGCTCCCCCGCCGGGTGCGGCCACGTGGCCGACCGCTACTCGCCCGCTGCGGCGTGCGCCTTGATCTCCTCGACGATGTCGGCGTTGGCGAGCGTGGTGACGTCGCCGAGCTCACGCCCCTCGGCGATGTCCTTGAGCAGGCGGCGCATGATCTTGCCCGAGCGGGTCTTGGGCAGGTCCTCGGTGAACAGGATGTTCGCCGGGCGGGCGATCTTGCCGATCTGGTCGGCGACGTGGGCGCGCAGCTCGGCGGCCAGCTCGTCGCCGGGCTCGTTGCCGGCCTTGAGGGTCACGAAGGCCGCGATGGCCTGGCCCGTCAGCTCGTCCTTGCGGCCGGTCACCGCCGCCTCGGCCACCTTGGGGTGCGCCACGAGGGCGGACTCCACCTCCGTGGTCGAGATGCGGTGCCCGGAGACGTTCATCACGTCGTCGACCCGGCCCAGCAGCCAGATGTGGCCGTCGTCGTCGAGCTTGGCGCCGTCGCCGGCGAGGTAGATGTCGTGGCTGCCGAAGCGGCTCCAGTAGGTCTGCCGGTAGCGCTCGTCGTCACCCCACAGCGTGCGCAGCATCGACGGCCACGGCCGCTGGAGGGTGAGGTAGCCGCCGCCGCCCGGCGGCACCGGCTCGCCCGCCTCGTCCACCACGACGGGCTTGATGCCGGGGAACTCGCGCATGGCCGAGCCGGGCTTCGTCGCGGTGATGCCCGGCAGGGGGGTGATCATGATCGCGCCGGTCTCGGTCTGCCACCAGGTGTCCACCACCGGGCAGCGCCCGCCGCCGATGTAGGTGTGGTACCAGACCCAGGCCTCGGGGTTGATCGGCTCCCCCACGCTGCCGAGCAGCCGCAAGCTCGACAGGTCGTGGGCGTCCGGGTGCTCGGTGCCCCACTTCATGAAGGCGCGGATCGCGGTCGGGGCGGTGTACAGGATCGTCGCCTTGTACTTCTCGACGATCGCCCAGAAGCGGTCCTTGCCCGGGTGGTCCGGCGCGCCCTCGTACAGGATCGACGTCGTGCGGTTGGCCAGCGGCCCGTAGACGATGTAGCTGTGGCCGGTCACCCAGCCGATGTCGGCCGCGCACCAGTAGATGTCCGAGTCGGGCTTCACGTCGAACACGAGCCGATGCGTCGCCGCGACCTGGGTGAGGTAGCCGCCGGACGTGTGGACGATGCCCTTCGGCTTCCCGGTCGTGCCGGACGTGTAGAGGATGTAGAGCACGTCCTCGGCGTCCATGGGCTCGGGCTCGCAGTCGGTGGACTGGCCGGCGACGAGCTCGTGGTACCAGTGGTCGCGGCCTTCCGTCCACGCCACGTCGGCCCCGGTGCGACGCACGACGATGCAGGTGCCCACCTTGTCGGTCGCGGCCATAGCCGCGTCCGCCGAGTCCTTGAGCGGCACGACCTGCCCCTTGCGGTACGCGCCGTCCGCGGTGATGACGACGTGGGACTCGGCGTCCTCGATGCGGTCGATCAGGGCCTGGGCGCTGAACCCGGCGAACACCACCGAGTGGATGGCGCCGATGCGCGCGCAGGCGAGCATCGCCACCGGCAGCTCCGGGATCATCGGCAGGTAGATGTTGACCCGGTCGCCCTTGCGGACCCCGAGGTCCTTCAGCGCGTTGGCGAAGCGGCACACCTCGTCGCGCAGCTCGGCGTAGGTGAGGGCGCGTCCCTCCCCGGTCTCGGCCTCCCAGTAGAAGGCGACCTGGTCGCCGTGGCCGGCGTCGACGTGCCGGTCCAGGCAGTTGTCGCTCACGTTCAGCTGGCCGCCGACGAACCACTGCGCGTGTGGCGGGGTCCACTCGAGCGTGGTGTCCCACGGCTTCATCCAGCGCAGCTGCTCGGCGTGGCCCTCCCACCACTTCTGCCAGCCGCGGTCGGCCTGGTCGTAGACGGACTGGTCGGCGACGTTGGCCTGCGCGGCGAAGTCGTCGGGGGGCGGGAACGTGCGGCCCTCATGGAGCAGGTTCTCGATGGCTGGCTCGGACATCGGTGCAGCTCCTTCGGTTGCCGGCCTGCGGGCTGTTCAGGTCTGCCTCGCAGCCTAGTGCGGACGCCCGACGCGAACCAGGCCCGTGCCGCACGCGCGTCGTAGGGCGGCGGCGAACGCGGTCGTGCCTAGCGCGCGCGCAAGGCGTCAGCGATCTCGTCGAGGATCGCCGGGTCGTCGATGGTCGAGGGCGTCTCATAGGCCCGCCCGTCGGCGATCGAGCGCATCGTGGCACGCAGGATCTTGCCGGAGCGGGTCTTCGGCAGCCGGTCGACGACGTGCACGTGCTTGAACGCCGCCACCGGGCCGACCTGCTCGCGCACCAGCGCCACGAGCTCGGCCGCGAGGGCCTGCTCGTCACGCTCGGCGCCGGCCTTGCAGACGACGAACCCGTGGGGCACATGGCCCTTCAGCGGGTCGGCGACCCCGATGACCGCGCACTCGGCGACGTCGGGGTGCGTGGCGAGCACCTCCTCCATCGAGCCTGTCGACAGGCGGTGCCCGGCGACGTTGATGACGTCGTCGACCCTGCCCATGATGAACAGGTAGCCGTCAGCGTCGACGTAGCCGCCGTCGCCGGTGAGGTAGTAGCCGTCGTAGCGGGCGAGGTAGCTGTCCACGAAGCGCTCGTCGTCGTCCCACAGCGTCGTGAGCGCACCGGGGGGCAGCGGCAGCCGCATGCACACCGCTCCCTCGGTGCCGGCCGGGACCTCGGCGCCGGCCTCGTCGAGGATGCGCACGTCCCAGCCCGGCATCGGACGGCTCGGCGAGCCGGGCTTGGTCGCCAGCCGTTCGATGCCCAGCGGGTTCGCGGCGATCGGCCAGCCGGTCTCGGTCTGCCACCAGTGGTCGATCACGGGGACGCCGAGGAGGTCGGCGGCCCACTCGTAGGTGTCGGGGTCGAGGCGCTCGCCGGCGAGGAACAGCGCGGCGAAGGACGCCAGGTCGTAGCGCGCGAGGTGCTCCCCCTTGG
The DNA here is from genome assembly GCA_007119305.1 of Nitriliruptorales bacterium. Taxonomy (GTDB): domain Bacteria; phylum Actinomycetota; class Nitriliruptoria; order Euzebyales; family Egibacteraceae; genus SKPY01. The sequence goes on along the minus strand of SKPY01000492.1, from coordinate 4,521 downwards.
GGTCCTCCTTCTTGATGGCCCGGAAGGCCGTCGGCGCGGTGAACAGGGTCTTGACGCCGTGCTCGCTCGCGACCCGCCAGAACGCGCCGGGGTCCGGGGTCCCGACCGGCTTGCCCTCGTAGACGATCGTGGTGCAGCCGGCGAGCAGCGGCGCGTAGACGATGTAGGAGTGCCCGACGACCCAGCCCACGTCGCTCGCCGCCCAGAACACCTCACCGGGCCCGGTGTCGTAGATCGCCTCCATCGACCAGCGCAGCGCGACGGCGTGGCCGCCGTTGTCGCGCACCACGCCCTTCGGACGGCCGGTGGTCCCGGAGGTGTAGAGCACGTAGAGGGGGTCGGTGGCGCGCACCGGCACGCAGCCGGCCGGCTCCGCTGCCGCAAGTGCCTCGTCCCAGTCGACGTCCCTGCCGGGCACGAGCGCGACCGGATGCTCGGGCCGCTGCAGCATGACGCAGCCGTCGACGCGGTGCGACGCCAGCTCGAGCGCGCGGTCGAGCAGGGGCTTGTACTCCACGAGCCGCGCTCCCTCGAAGCCGCAGGAGGCGCTGACGACGACCTTCGGCCGGGCGTCGTCGATCCGCACCGCGAGCTCTCTCGCGGCGAACCCCCCGAACACCACCGAATGGATCGCCCCGAGCCGCGCGCAGGCGAGCATCGCGACCAGCGCCTCCGGCACCATCGGCATCGAGATGACCACGCGGTCGCCCGCCACCACCCCGAGCCCTGCGAGCGCGCCGGCGCAGCGCGCCACCTCGTCGCGCAGCTCGACGTAGCTCAGCACGCGCTGGCTGCCCGTGACCGGGCTGTCCCAGATCAGGGCCGGCTGCTCGCCGCGACCCGCGTGCACGTGCCGGTCGACGGCGTTGTGGCAGGTGTTGAGCACCCCGTCGGGGAACCAGCGCGTGAAGGGAGCCCTGCTGCTGTCGAGCACCTGCTGCGGGGGGTGCTGCCACTCGAGCGCCTGGACAGCCTCACGCCAGAAGCCCTCCGGATCGGCGAGGCTGCGGGTGTACACCTCGTCGTAGCCGACCATGTCCAGCCCTCCTGCGAGCGCTCGCTCCTGGCCGCGGCGGCGGGCGCCGACCGCGGGCGTGACAGTCGAACCGTAGCCGGATGTCGCCGGCCCGCCCAGCCCTATCGGACCGGACGAGTCCGCACGGCGGTCAGCGTAGACGGTGCAGCAGGCGCTCCGCGCTTTCGGTGGGCTGGGTCAGTCCTCGTCCTCGGCCAGCAGCAGCCCCTCGATCGCGTCGCGGGGCGTGTCCCGGTCGTGGATGCTCGCCTCCTGGTCCTCGGGCTGCTGGCGCGCGAGCCGGCGGACCTCCTCGGGGTCGATGCCCTCGTCAGCCAGCGCACGCAGCTCGTCGTCGCTCAGCTCCATCTCCGGCTCCGCGGCCAGCCGGCGCCGTACCCGCTCTCCAGGTGAGACCCCACGCCCGCGCTCCCGCTTGGCAGCGGGGGGTGGGGCGTTGCGTCGTTCACGAGCCATGGTGGCAGTCCTCTCGACGGTCGGGGGTCGGTCTCGGGTCTACTAGATGAGCGCGTCGACGTCCGCTTGCTTGGTGCGCACCGCCTCGGCGGCCGCGCGCAGGTCGGCGATCTCCTCGTCGGTGAGGTCGAGCTCGACGATCTCCTCCACCCCGCCCCGCCCGAGTCGGGCCGGCACGCCAAGGTACACGTCGGAGACGCCGTACTCACCCGTCACCCATGCGCAGACCGGCATGACCTCCCGGGTGTCGTTGACGATGGCGTCGACCATCTTGGCCGCGGCGGCGGAGGGCGCGTAGTAGGCAGAGCCGGTCTTCAGCAGCGCCACCACCTCGGCGCCGCCGTCCCTGGTGGCCTGGACGAGCTCGGCGATGTCCTGCGCGGACAGCGCCTCCGTGAGCGGCTTGCCGTCGACGGTCACCTGGCTGGGCACCGGCACCATCGTGTCCCCGTGGCTGCCGAGGGTGATCGCGTCGACCACGAGCGGCGAGAGCCCCAGCTTCTCGGCGGTCTTGTCGGCGAGGCGCGCGCTGTCGAGCATGCCGGCCTGCCCCAGCACCCGCTGGTGGGGGAACCCGGACACGCGCTGGAACAGCGCGGTCATCTCGTCCAGCGGGTTGGACACCACGATCACGACCGCGTCCGGGGAGGTCTGCGCGATCTGCTGTGCGATACCGCCGACGATCTGCGCGTTCTCCTCGAGCAGGTCCATGCGGCTCATGCCGGGCTTGCGCGGCTTGCCGGCAGTGACCACGACCACGTCGCTGCCCGCCGTCGGCGCGTAGTCGTTCGTGCCGACGACCTTCGTCTCGAAGCGCTCGATCGGTCTGGCCTGGTTCATGTCGAGCGCCAGCCCCTGGGGCAAGCCCTCGACGATGTCGGTCATCACGATCTCCGACACGATGTCGGCCTCCGCGAGCCGCTGCACGGTGGTGGAGCCGTACTTGCCTGCACCGACGACGGTGATCTTCACGTTGCTCACTCCTCGTGCGCTCAAGAACCGGCCTGGCCTGCTGCCCGGACGAGCAGCAACCACCCCGGCAGCCTATCGTCCGCGCTCCGGCTCGCGCGAGCCCCACCGGTCGGGCACGATCGGGCCATGGGCAACCCGCTGTTCGCCGGCGTCTACGACTGGGTGCTCGCCCCGAGCGAGGCAGCCGGGCTCGCCGCCCGCCGGCGGGACCTGCTCGCCACCGCCACCGGGGCCGTGCTCGAGGTGGGGGCCGGCACCGGCCTGAACCTGCCGCACTACCCGGAGTCCGCCACCCGCCTCGTCCTGAGCGACCCTGACCGGTTCATGCGCCGCAAGCTCGCGACCAGGGCACGCCGGCTCGGACGGGACGTCGAGATCGTCGATGCCGACGCCGAGCGGCTGCCGTTCCTCGAGAACACGTTCGACGAGGTCGTCGCCACCCTCGTGCTGTGCTCGGTGGCCGCGCGGGCCACCAGCCTGCACGAGATCCGGCGGGTGCTGCGCCCGCGCGGGCGGTTGCGCTTCCTCGAGCACGTGGCCGCGTCCCGGCACGGCCCCTCACGCCTGCAGCATCTCGTCGGACCCGTGCACCGGACGGTCGCCGGGGGCTGCCGCCTCGACCTTGCGCTGCTCGACCTGCTGCACGCGGGCGGGTTCGCGGTCGAGGCATGCGAGGAGTGGGAGCTGCCCCGGACCGTGCCGTGGATGCGGCCGGCGGTCGTCGGGCTCGCCAGGGCGCCCGGCGGGTGACCGGTAGGGGTGGACCGCATGGCCCAGCGGAGATGCGAGGGCGCTCGAACGCCTGCGCGCCTGCCATGCCGCCGTCAACCGTGCTGCTCGCGGTGGCGGTCGCGCCCGTCAGGCGAGGCCGTGCTGGTGGCGCGCCGCGAGCACGGTGTTGTGCAGCAGCATCGTCACGGTCATCGGACCCACGCCGCCCGGGACGGGGGTGATCGCCCCGGCCACCTCGACGACCTCGGCGAAGTCGACGTCGCCGAACAGCGTCCCGTCCTCGGCGCGGTTGATGCCCACGTCGATGACCGTCGCGCCCGGCTTGACCATGGCGGCCGTGAGGGTGTGGGGCCGGCCTGCCGCCACGACGACGACGTCCGCCCGGCGCGTGTGGCTGGCGAGGTCGCGCGTGGCGGTGTGGCACAGCGTCACCGTCGCGTTCGCGTCGTCCTGCTTGGCCGTGAGCAGCATCGCAAGCGGCCGCCCGACAAGCTGCGAGCGCCCGATGATCACCACGTCGGCTCCGCTCACCGCCACCCCGGCCTCGCGCAGGAGCACCTGGCAGCCGAGGGGGGTCGCCGGGGCGAACAGCGGGTCACCGCGCAGGAGCCGGCCGGCCGCGACGGGGCCGAGCCCGTCGACGTCCTTCGCCGGCGCGACGCGTTCCTGCGCGGCGCGCTCGTCCAGATGCTGCGGCAGCGGCATCTGCACGATGATCCCCGACACGGCCGCGTCAGCGTTCAGGCGGTCGATCTCGGCGTGCAGCGCGTCCTGGGTGGTCTCCGCGGGCAGCCGTGCGCCCAGCGACCGCATGCCGGCCTTCTCGCACGCGCGCTCCTTCGAGCCGACGTAGACGTGGCTGGCCGGGTCGTCGCCCACGAGGACGGCCGCGAGGCCAGGCACGACGCCCTGCACGGCGAGGGCTGCGACCTCGGCGGCGATGCGCTCCCGCTGCGCGGCGGCGATGGCCTTGCCGTCGATGATGCGGGCGCCCATGCGACCTCCTTCGTCGGTGCGGCCCGTGCGCCCGGGTGACGGTGGACGCGACGCGTGCGCACGGCCACGGTGCGGCCCGTGAGCCTAGGCGACCTGACGCCGCCGCGCAGCCACCGCAGCGCTTGCTACCGGGCCCCCAGGCCGCGTTCGGCTCGGCGCAGCACCTCCGCACCACTTGCGAGCGTCTGCGCGAGCACCTGGCCGGTGGCGCGGGCACGGCCCGCGAGCACGGCGAGGGGCAGCAGCAGCAGCGCGCCGGCCACGAGCAGCACCGCGCCCACGGCCCAGCACGGCAGGAGCAGCAGCTGGAGCGGCGCGCCACCCGCTCG
>SKPY01000483.1 GCA_007119305.1 Nitriliruptorales bacterium | reverse complement strand
GCTGCCGGCGGACGCGACAGCCAGGTCCCATCGCCTCGGAGCCTATCCGGCCCGGAGGGCGGTGCTCGAGCCGCACGCCGGCATGGGCCATGCAGTGCTCACCGCCGGCATGCTGGTGAGCGCGCTCCTCGCCGTCCGCTTCGTCCGGTGGGAGTGAGCGCGTCGCGTGCAGATGCGGGTTCGCTCTGGGCGTCGGCACCTGTCGCGGGCGCGGACGGCCGCCGGCTTCTATCCAGGCACGCTGGTGGGCGGGAAGTGCTAGCGTCCGGTGATCATGCCTGCGGCCCAGCATGCCACCGCCACGGCGCTAGCGGACGAGATCGAGCGCCAGCTGCGGGAGGCGAGCCGACCGGAGCGTGCCGAGGGCGAGCGTCGCTACCTGAAGAGCGACCTCGACCATCTCGGCGCGAGTGTTCCAGCGATCCGCAAGGTCGCCACGGCCGTGCACCGCGAACACCCGGAGATGTCCCACGATGAGCTCGTCGCCTTGGTGGAGGCGTTGTGGTGGCGTCCCGTGCACGAGCGGCGGATGACTGCCGTCGCCCTGCTCGGCCTCCGGGTCGGTGCGCTGTCCGTGACCGATGCGCCGCTCCTTGAGCGGCTGCTGCGGGAGTCGCGGACGTGGGCGCTCGTGGATCCGCTGGCGATCAGCGTGATCGGCGTGCTTGCCGAGCGCGAGCCGACGGCCTGGGATCCGATCGTCCGCCGGTGGGCGATCGACCACGACTTGTGGATCCGGCGCGCCAGCCTCCTGGGGCACCTGCCGGGGCTGCGCAGCGGCGCGGGCGACTTCGATCGCTTCGGTGCGCTCGCCGACGCGCTGCTCGACGAGCGCTGCTGCCACGCGCCGCACGCGCCGCCGGCCTGACCGTGCGCGAGGCAGTCAAGCATCTGCCCGAGCCCGGCCGCCGACGCATCGTCGCAGCGCGCTCCTGACTCGCGGCGCTCAGGCCGGAGGTGCCAGAAGGGAGGTCAGCAGCAGCACACCGCCGAGCACCAGGCATGTCGGCAGCCGCTGGCGAGGGACTACACTCCTGGACCGAGGCCACCACGACCAGGGAGGCGGGGCGATGGGCTTGCGCAACCGTTCGCAGAAGGTCGAGCTGTTGAGGAGCGTGCCGCTCTTCACGCATCTGAGCAAGCGGCACCTCGACGAGCTTGCGAAGCACACCGAGGAGCACAACGTCGATGCGGGCAGCGCGCTGATCAACGAGGGCGAGCCCGGCAGGCAGCTCTTCATCGTCGTCAGTGGCAAGGCCCGGGTGACGCGGCAGGGCAAGGTGCTCGCCTCGCTGGGGCCCGGAGACTTCATCGGCGAGATGGCGCTGCTCGACCACAAGCCCAGCAGTGCGTCGGTCGTCGCCGAAGAGCCGATGCTGCTGCTCGTGGTTGGCTCCCGCGAGTTCAAGCCGCTGCTGAGCTCCGTGCCCGACCTCGCCGAGAGCCTGCTTCAAACTCTGGCCGCGCGCCTGCGTGCCGCCGACGCCGCGTTGACGTCCGAGTAGAACCAGCGGACAGCTCCTCGGGGTCCCGGGGCGGGGACGCCTCCCCCAGGGGCAGCCGGGCGGACCCTACACTGCGCCTCCATGGGGGTGCATCCACGGGCAGTGAGCCGCCGGCGGAGGCTGTTCATACCGCTGCTGGTCGTGCTTGGCGTGACCGGAGGCGTGACCGCGTACGCCTTCCTCGAGGTGCGCCACGAGCGCTCCGCGCCTCGCCCGTCGTCTGCGCTGGCCGAGACGCCCGCGCCAGCGGCCCCGCCCACAGCATCTCCGACCGCCACCCCCATAACGTCTCCGACCGCCACACCGGATGCCACCGCCGCCCCAGCCCACGACCTGCAGGCCCGGTCGAAGTACATCCCAGCGGCCCCGGAGCGGCCCCGCCCCTGGGTCGACCCGGCGACGGTCGGCACCCCGTACGGCAGCGCGGTGCCCGGCGTCCTCACGTTCCGCGGCAACCCCACCCGGACCTACTACGGGCAGGGGCCCGTCCCGGCCGACCCCGAGGTCGCCTGGCGCTACCCGCGCCAGGGCGCGTGGTGTGGGCCGTCGACGGTCGGGGGCGAGACCCGCACGTGGTGCGGCACGGGGTGGACCGGGCAGCCCGGCGTCTTCGAACGCGACGGGCGGACCTGGCTCGTGGTCGGCGCCTACGACCACCATGTGCACTTTCTCGATGCGCACACCGGCGAGCCGCTCCTGCCGAGCTTCGCCACCGGTGACCTCGTCAAGGGCTCGGTGACGGTGGACCCGGACGGCTACCCGCTCGTCTACATCGGCTCGCGCGACGACCACTACCGCGCGCTCGCCATCGACCGCGACGAGCCGGTGGAGCTGTGGAGTCTGTGGGCCTACGACGTCGCACCGGTGCTGTGGAACAGCGACTGGGACGGGGCCGGCCTCGTCCTCGACGACCACCTGTTCATCGGCGGGGAGAACAGCCACCTCCACATCGTGCGGCTCAATCGGGGTTACGACGACGAGGGCCTCGTCACCGTCGACCCCGAGCTCGTCTTCCACGCCCCTGGCTGGGACGACCAGCTCCTCGCCGATGTCGGGGACCGCAACGTGTCGATCGAGGGCTCGGTCACGATGCTCGGCTCGACCGTGTACTTCGCGAACTCGGGCGGGCTCGTGCAGGGGTGGGACGTCGAGGGCATCGCCGACGGTCGGGAACCCGAGCGGGTCTTCCGCTTCTGGACTGGGGACGACACCGACGCGACCATCGTCGCCGACGAACAGGGCTACCTGTACGTGGCCAGCGAGTGGGAGCGCCACACAGCCAGGGGCCGCGCGGTCGGCCAGCTGATGAAGCTCGATCCGCGCCGCCCCGACGACCCGCTGGTGTGGAGCGTCCACGACACCGGCCCCGACCTGGCCGGGTTCTGGGCGACCCCCGCGCTGCACCGCGACATCGTCATCGCCCCCACGCACGGCGGCGAGGTGCTCGGCGTGGGGCGCGCAACCGGCGCCGTCCGCTGGCGGCTGCAGCTGCAGGGCCCGACATGGCAGTCCCCGGTCGTCGTCGACGACGTGCTCATCCAGGGCGACTGCTCGGGCACCCTGCGAGCCTTCGACGTGGGCGACACCCAGGTCGAGCCGGCGCTGCTCTGGGAGATCGGCATCGGCGGCTGCATCGAGTCGACCCCGGCGGTGTGGGACGGCGGCATCTACGTCGGCACCCGCGCCGGCTGGCTCGTCAGGGTCGCAGACCCCGAGCCCTAGACCACGCTGCACGTCCCCCACGGCAGACGGCCAGCCGGGAGTCCGGCTGGCCGGTGCTGCGAGCTGTCGCGTGGGCGCTCAAGCGCTCGTGTCTGCCTCGACGGCCTGGGCGCCGCCGCCCGCGGTGACCGCGATCTTGTGCGGCTTGGCCTCCTCGGCGACCGGCAGGCGCACCACGAGGACGCCGTGCTCGTAGGACGCGTCGATGCGGTCGTGGTCGAGCCCCTCGCCGCCTCACCGGGTTCAACGCCGTGTACCCAGAAGGGATTCCCATGCATGGGAACACAGGGCAGGTGTTCGGCGGCCGGGTTCGGACGCTGCCGGCTCAGCCGCGCAGGAACGACACCCGCACAGTGCGCCGCGGGTTGTCGACGTTGGTGTCCACCAGCACGACCGACTGCCACGTGCCAAGCGCCAGCTCGCCGGCGAGGACGGGCAGCGCCAGCGAGGAGCTCACGATGAGCGGCAGGACGTGGTCCGCGCCGTGCCCCGGGCTGCCGTGCCGGTGCACCCACCGATCGTCGCGCGGCAGCAGCTACGCCAGCGCGGTCTCGGCGTCACGCTCGGTGCCGGCACCCAGCTCGAGCAGCGCGAGGCCGGCCGTGGCATGAGGCACGAAGACGTGGCACAGGCCGTCGCCCTTGTCGCGCAGCCAGCCCGCGATGTCGGCGGTGAGGTCCACCATCGAGAACTTGCTGGGCACCCGGTAGCCGAAGGTCGTGGTCTGCATGGTTGCCTCCTCACGGCCGCGGTCGAGATCACGTGCCGCGGACGCGGACCCCCTCGCGCCAGACACCCGCGATGTGGTCGGCGTCGGCGAGCACGCCGATGTCGGCGAGCGGGTCGCCGGTCACGGCCACGAGGTCCGCGTCCTTGCCGGGCTCGATCGTGCCGCGGTGGTCCGCCACACCGAGGTTCTCGGCCGCGACGCGTGTCGCGGCTGCGATCGCGGCCGTCGGCGGCATGCCGACGCCGACCATCTGGACCAGCTCGTTCGCGTTGCGCCCGTGCGGCACGACCCCGGAGTCCGTGCCCATGGCGATGCGCACCCCCGCCTCCGCCGCGCGGGCGATCGATTCGCGATGGACCTCCACGACCTCCCGCGCCTTGCGCAGGCTGGCCTCGCTGACGCCCTCGGGCGCGTCGAGCACCCCGACGGCCGCGACGAGGGTCGGAACGAGGAACGTGCCGGCCTCGAGCATCATCCCGATGGCCTCGTCGTCGAGGTAGATGCCGTGCTCGATCGACGCGACGCCGGCCCGCACGGCGTTCTTGATGCCCTCGCTGCCCTGCGCGTGGGCCATCACGCCGATGCGGTGGGCGCGGGCCTCGGCCACGAACACCTCGATCTCCTCGGGGCTGAACTGGCTCGCCTGCGGCTCGTCGCGCTGCGACAGCACACCCCCGGTCGTGCAGATCTTGATGACGTCCGCACCGGCACGAACGACCTCACGGACCTTCTTGCGCACCTCGTCGGGGCCGTCGCAGACGTTGTGGGGCCGGCCCGGATGCTCGGCGAGCAGCGGCAGATCGACGCCGCACGGGAACCAGCCGTCGCCGTGCCCGCCGGTCTGCGACAGCACGGTGATCGACAGGGTCATCCGCGGCCCCCGGACGAAGCCTTGCTCGACCGCGGTCTTCACCCCCAGATCCGCGCCGCCCGCATCGCGGACGCTCGTGATCCCTGCCTGCAGCGTGGCCTCGAGGTTGCGCCCCGCCTGGAAGAACTGCAGCGAGAACGGCGTCTGCGCCCGTTCGAGCAGGTTGATGGTGGAGAACACCACGTGGACGTGGCAGTCGATCAGCCCCGGCAGCACCCAGTGGCCGTCGAGGTCGACGGCTTCGTCGCCGTCGAGCCCGACCCCGACGTCCACGATCCGCCCGTCGGCGATCACGATGTCAGCCTGCGCGGGTGCGGCGCCCGTGCCGTCGATGAGCGTGGCTCCGCGCAGCAGGGTCTTCGTCATCGTCGCTCCTGGGGTCGGTGTCGGCCCTAGCCTGCCCATCCGCCGCCGCCGTGTCGACCCGCGCCGCCGGCGGCGATCAGCGGTAGCGCGAGTCCCCCGCGATGGCGCGCAGCGCCTCGATGCGCTCTGGGATCGGCGGGTGGGTGGCGAACAGCTTGTCGACTGGGCCCGGCCCCTGCGGATCCTCGGGCTCCTCGATCCACAGGTGCGCGGCGAACCCGTGGTTGAAGTCGACGCTCGAGTGGTCGCCCGCGAGCACCTCGAGCGCGCCGATCATCGCGTCGGGGTTGCGGGTGAGGCGCACCGCGTTCGCGTCGGCGAGGCTCTCCCGGCGCCGGGAGACCGCGAAGCGCAGCAGCATCGCGAACAGCGGCGCGAGGATGAGGATCACGAGCCCGACGAGGATCAGCGGCCCCGGCCCACCGGACTGGCGGCCCCCGCCGCGGCGCCGGGCACCCCCGTAGAAGAGCAGCCGCAGCGCGAACCGCGCCACGATGAGCACAACCCCAACGAGGACCGCCGCGACCACCCCCACCATCGAGTCGCGGTTGGCGATGTGGCTGACCTCGTGCGCCGCGACGGCCTCCACCTGCGGGCGGGACATCTTCTCGAGCAGCCCTGTCGTGAACGCCACGACGCCCTTGTCTGGGGTGCGCCCGGTTGCCAGCGCGTTGGGTGAGGGGTCGTCGATGACGTACACCTCCGGCACGGGGATGTCCGCGGCGAGGGCGACGGACTCGACGATGCCGGGCAGCTGGCTCTCGCGGGGGTGGTCGGGGTTCGGTTCCCGCGCGCGCAGCGCCGACAGCACGACGTTGTCTGCGGCGAACCACGCGAACGCGACCGCGGCGGCGGCGATCACCCCACCGAGCACACCCGCGGTGAGAGGATCCCCCCTGCCGGTGAAGATCAGGTCCAGCGCCCAGGCGATCGCGAAGACGACGACGCCGAAGCCCAAGAAGAGCAGCACGGTGGCACGCCTGTTGCGGTCGATCTGGTCGTAGAGCAAGCCTCGCCCTTCGGCGTCGATCCTCGTCCCGTCCCGGTCCGCCCGCGGTGCCGGCCAGCGCCCGCGACCTGGGCCTGGCCGAGTCTACGCGGCATCCTCGGGGCGCGTCGCCGCCCCGACCGGAGCGCTCACCCTGCGAGCGGGCAGGGCGGGCGTGCGCGCGAGGCCGAACGCACGACGCCCCGGCCGCTGGCCGGGGCGTCGTCTGTGATCGTGGGTGGGCTCAGATGATCTGGACGTTCGTCGCCTGGTCGCCCTTGGGGCCCTGGGTGATGTCGAACTCGACCTTCGCGCCTTCGGCGAGGGTCTTGAAGCCCGACCCCTGGATGCCCGAGAAGTGGACGAACACGTCGTCCCCGTCCTCGCGCTCGATGAAGCCGTAGCCCTTGTCGTCAGAGAACCACTTCACGGTGCCAACAGCCATGTGCTGTCCTCGTTTCTTGTCTTGCTGGATCCGCAGATCCGAAGGGACTGCACTAGCGTTGGTACCACTGCAGCATTCACGAACTTCGTGCCCTCACCTCAAGCCTACCAGGTAGGCGCCGCGTGTGGTCCCTGGGTTTCCCCAGGCCGCTCCGCGCGCTCTCCGGGGGGGTGGAATCGCGCCGAGCCGCATCGATGGGGCAACCTGGGCCCATGTGGTCCCGCTACGTCGCGCTCGGTGACAGCACGGTCGAGGGTCTCGACGATCCGGCCAGCGACGGCGGCTACCGGGGCTGGGCGGACCGCCTCGCCGGGCACCTGACCGCGGTCCAGGACCAGCTCTCCTACGCCAACCTCGCCGTGCGCGGCAAGCGCGCAGGCGAGGTCCGCCGCGAGCAGCTGCCCGCGGCGCTCGCCCTCGAGCCCGACCTCGTCGCCGCCGTGGCCGGCCTCAACGATGTGCTGCGCCCCCGCGCGGACCTGCGGGCGGTGCGCAACGACCTCGCGGCGATCTTCGCAGCGCTACGGGCCACGGGAGCCACCGTGGTGACGTTCACGATGCCCGACCCCGCACCGGTGCTGCCGCTGGCCCGCGTGCTGCGGCGCCGGCTGCACGCCCTGAACGCGGGGACCCGCGCGGCAGCCCAGCGCTACGGCGTCCTGTGCGTCGATCTCGACAGCCATCCGGTCGCCTCCGATCCGCGGTTGCGGAGCCCCGACCGGTTGCACGCCAACGCAGCCGGTCACGCCCGCGTCGCAGCCGCCCTCGCACACCGGCTCGGCCTACCCGGCAGCAACGGCACGTGGCAGCAGCCGCTCGAGCCTGCTCCGCCCCGCCGGCGTGGCGAGACCGTCGCCGCGGAGCTGGTCTGGAGCCGCCGCTACCTGCTCCCCTGGCTCGCGGACAAGGCTCGCGGCCGATCGGCGGGTGACGGGATCACGCCGAAGCGTCCCGGCCTCGAGCCGGTGCGCGAGGACGCCGGGCGACGCGCCTGAGCGCCAGCGAGGAGAACAGCGCATGCGCACCCTGCTCACCGACACCACCGCTTGGACGGGCGTGCGTCCGGCCCCCAGAGCCGGCTGGATTCTCGTCGAGCACGACCGCATCGCGGCCACGGGCAGCGCCGCAGTCCCCGCGCCGGATGCGGACGAGCGGATCGCGCTGCCCGGGCACCACGTCCTGCCGGGCCTGACCGACTGCCACTCGCACCTGTCGGTCGGCTGCTGGCTCCCCGAGGCGCTGGACGGCTCGGCCTGGCGCTCGCGGGAAGAGGCCCTCGAGGCGGTCCGTGCGACGGCCGCCGCAGCTCCAGCGGGAGCCTGGCTGCTCGGTGCCGGCTTCGACCACACCGGCTGGCGGGACCCGCGGCCACCGCGCTGCGACGAGCTCGAGGCGGCAGCCCCGGGCCGCAAGATCCTGCTCGCGCACGTGTCGTTGCACACCGGCGCGCTGTCCGCGTCGGGCATGGTGGCCGTGGCCCGCGCCGCCCCGGACTTCGTGCGCCTGCCCGACGTCGAGCGTGATCGCAGGGGCAGACCGACCGGCACCGTGTGGGAGGGCGCGTTCGGTCGCGCGGTGTTCACCCTCGCCCGGGATCTCACCGCCCAGCGCGGGACGGCCGGCGTGGAGGATCTGCTCGTCGCCGAGGCGGCCAGGCACCTGCGGCTCGGCCTGACCCGCGTCCACGACGCGGGCGTCCCGGTGCATGTCCACGCGCAGATGGAGGCGGCCGCGGCCCGGACCCCCCTGCGGCTGTCGTGGTCGATCACGGGCACTGCGGGCCTGCTGGAGCCCCCGCCGCCGGCGCGGGCCCTGCCGAGCGGCCCGTACGGGGAGACGGGCCGGCAGGTCAAGCTGTTCCTCGACGGCGCGCAGCGCTGCGCGGTGTCGCTGCCCCTCGGCGCGCTGCCGAGGATGCTCGGTGCGACGGTTGCAGCAGCCCAGCGCGAGCGCTCGTTCGGCCCGATCCGCACCGCGTTGGGACGCAAGCTGCGGGTGTCCCGCTCGGGCGTGGTGCTTCCGTACCTGCGCCACACCGACGCCGATCTCCAGCCGCTGGTCGCCTCGTGGGTCGCCGCGGGCGTGCGGATCCGCATCCACGCGCTGGGCAACGAGGCGGTGGCCCAGGCGGCCAGGCTGCTCCGCTGGGCGGGCGCGCCGGCCGGGACCACCAGCATCGAGCACGCGATGTTCCTGCGCCCGCGGGAGCGCGACGCGCTGGCCACCTCCGGTGCGGTCGCCTCGGTGCAGCCGGGCTTCATCCCCCACTACGCGGAGCAGGTGCGCGCATCCGGTGTGCAGGGCGCCCTGGCCGTGCTCGGGCTGCGCGACCTCGTGGACGCGGGAGCGCCCGTGGCGATCAGCTCGGATCACCCGTGCGGCCCGCTGGATCCGCTGCACAACCTGCGCCGGGCGGTCGACCGCTCCGTCGGCGACGGCACGCACCTGCAGCCCGCGCAGGCCCTGTCCGGCAGCGAGGCCGTGCGCGCCCTGACCGCCGGGGGTGCCGAGGCGCTGGGGATCCCGGCCGAGCAGGCGACGATCGTGCCCGGTGCGCCAGCCGACCTCGCGGTCTGCGACGGCGATCCGTTCGCCCCCGCCACGCGGGTGGTGCAGACGTGGGTCGCCGGCCGCCCGGTCGTCTGAGGCGGCGGTCGAGCGCCGGCCCGGGTGTCCCGGTGACCTTCCCGATCGCGCCGTCACGCCCCGTGGACCGTGCAGGACACTGCGACCACTGCGGGTCTCGCGTGGTGCACATTGCAGCCGCGCGCTGTGCCCCTGACGACTGCGGCCCCCGCCGGTTGGCGGGGGCCGCAGCGGGCACCGCAGGGTGGGTTACTCCGCGGGGCACCCCTCGCCGGCGATGCGCTCGGCGAGGGTGTCCAAGGTCGCCTCGGCCACGGCGGCGGTGCCGCCGTAGACGAAGGCGCTGTCGATGCTGTCGGCGTGGCCGCACACGTAGGCTTCCGGCGCCTCGTGCAGACGGCCGGTCAGCGTCAGCAGCAGCGGGCCGCCGATGCGGCCGATGTGCGCGCCGCCGGCCAGCGCGTCAGGGAACGCGTCACGGCGGGCCATCCCGATCGCCAGCGGTGCGTCGAAGAACGCCTCGGCGACCTCCACCGCGGTGTCCTCGCGGGTCGGTCCGTAGACCGCCTCGAGGTCGGGGTAGGCGCGCGCCGCCGGGCCGCCGACGGCGTACTGCGCGTCGGGCTCGGCCGCAGCCAGGTAGGCGTCGACCGCGGGGTGCGGCCGGTCGCTGGTGGTCAGGAGCACGGCGCCCTGGTGCGCCGCCGCGGCGGCGCCGGCCGCCAGCGCGTCGGGGAAGATCACGCCGGTGGTGATCATCACCGCGTCGCGCGCGAGCACCTCGGCGATCTCCACCGCGGTCTCGAAGCGCGTCTCGCCGTAGATGCGGTTGGCCTCGAACCCGGCCTCCACGACCGCGTCGGCGACTGCCGCCGACAGCGCCGCGGTGCCACCCAGCAGGTGCACCGTGCCGCCCGGTTCCAGGATGCGCTCGATCTCGGCGAGGACACGCGCGTCCAACCCCGCCGACGGGGTCAGCAGCATCGGCGCGCCGACCTCGACGGCCAGCGGCGTGCCGGCCAGCGCGTCGGCGAAGTCCGTCGAGCGGGCGAGCACCACCGACTCGGCCTCCAGCGTGCCGGTGGCCTCCTCGGCGTCCTCGT
>SKPY01000264.1 GCA_007119305.1 Nitriliruptorales bacterium | reverse complement strand
TCGGCCACCCCGGACGGACGCTTCTACGCCGGCCGCCTCGTCGAGGCCCCCGACGGCGGTTGGGTGTTCGCCTCGTGGGCGCAGTTCGACGAGCGCGGCGGGTTCGTCGGCGCGCTCGCAGACCCAGTGCCCGTCGTCCAGCACGACGACGGCAGCCTGACGCTGGCAGCCGAGCCGCGCCTGGATGCCGTGGACCTCGTCCCCTTCCCCAGCAAGGAGATCCCCCGATGAGCCGTGTGCGAGCACTGGTCGTGGGCTCGCTCGTCATGGATCTCGCCTTCCGGGTGCCCAAGCGCCCCGAGCCAGGTGAGGTCGTGATCGCCGACGACTTCGGGGAGTACCGCGGCGGCAAGGGGTACAACCAGGCGGTGGCCCTGGCCAGGCTCGGCGCCGAGGTCACGATGGTCGGCGCCGTCGGCCGCGACGCCCACGGGGAGGCGTTCCTCGAAGCCCTGCGCCGGGAAGGGGTCGACGCGCGCTACATCGTGCGCCTCCGGGGGGTGCGCACGGCGCTCGCGGTGCCGCTCATCACCCCCGACGGCGACGTCGGGTTCGTGCAGCACCCCGGGGCGAACCGTGAGCTCGCGCCGGCGCACTGCGCCGACCTGCCCGACTGCGACGTGCTGCTGCTCCAGGGCGAGGTGCCCGCACCGACGTCCCTGCAGGCGGCGCGGGTGATCCGCAAGCGCGGCGGGCTCGTGATGCTGAACCCCGCCCCCGTGCACCAGGTCACCGACGAGCTCGTCGACGCCGCCACCCTCATCACCCCGAACGAGGTCGAGGCCCGGGCACTGGCGGGTGCTGACGTCACCGACGTCGCCGCCGCCGAGGCGCTGGCAACCCAGGAGCGCGCTGCGGTGGTCACCCTCGGCTCCCGTGGCGCCGCGTGGGCGGACGCCTCCGGGAGCGGGCTCGTCGCACCCCCTGCCGTCTCCGCGCTGGACGCGACCGGCGCGGGCGACAGCTTCTGCGCGGCCCTGACCCTCGCGCTGGCCGAGGGGCAAGCCCTCGAAGGAGCGGTGGCGTTCGCCTGCGCCGCAGGGGCGCACGCGACCACGCGGGCCGGCGCCGAGCCCGGCCTGCCCACCCGCGCCGACGTCGAACGGCTGCTCGGCACCACCGCCTGAGGCCCGGCGGCGCCCGGTGTCTGCGTTGCCCGGCACCGGGCGCGCTAGGCTCGGCGACGGTGTGGCGCCCCTCGCCATGCCGACATGACGTCCTCCGCCGGGAGACCGACCTGCGGGCACCACCGTTGCACACCGCACCGCTGACCACCCTGCACCTGTTCCGCATCCCCCCCCGAGGCGTCCCGCGTGCGCTCGCGCGGATGGCGCTCGATCGCCGCAGGCTGCGCAGCACGCCGGGGCTTGCGTTCTGGAAGCTCCTCGGCACCGGTGACGGGCGCACGTTCGACCTGCGCGACGCCGACCTGCGGACGTGGGGGCTGCTCGCGGTCTGGGCAGCCGACGCCGCAGCGGACCGGTTCGAGCGCTGCTCGCCCGTGGCGGCCGGCTGGGCGGGGTTGGCCCAGGAGCGCTGGCGGGTCACCCTGCGGCCGGTGTCCGCGCACGGCTCCTGGTCGGGCCGCCAGCCCTTCGGGTCGCTGGCACCCGCGGGCGCACCCGGGCCTGTGGCTGCCATCACCCGGGCGCGGCTGCGCCTGCGCCGCGCTCCCGGCTTCTGGCGTGCCGTGCCGCCGGTGACCGCTGACCTCGCCCGGCACCCTGGGCTGCTGCTGTCGGTGGGCATCGGCGAGGCGCCGGTGGGGCTGCAGGGCACCTTCAGCCTGTGGTCGGACAGCGCGGCGCTGCGTCGCTTCGCCTACCGCGGCGAGGCGCACCGCAGCGTCATCCGCCGGACCACCACCGAGGGCTGGTACGCCGAGGAGCTGTTCGCCCGCTTCGCCGTGCTGGGCTCGAGCGGGACGATCTTCGGCGGCGACCCGCTGGCCGGCGTTGCGCAAGCACCCCCGAGCTCCGGGTGGGGGCAGCCCACGCCCTAGACTGGCACCCATGCGTGACGTCGTCGTCGTCGGCGCCGGTCACAACGCCCTCGTGGCCGCCTGCTACCTGGCTCGCGACGGCCTCGACGTCGAGGTCGTCGAGCAGCGCGACGTGGTCGGCGGGGCGGTGTCGACGGTGGAGCGCCTGCCCGGCTACCACATGGATGTCGGCTCGAGCGCCCACATCATGGTGCGCCAGACCGGCATCGTCGAGGATCTGGAGCTCGAGGCCTGCGGGCTCGTCTACCAGGATCTCGACCCCTGGGGGTTCGCCCCCTTCGGCGACAGCGCCCTGGTGTTCTCCGTGGACCTCGACGCCACCTGCGCCTCCATCGAGGCGGTCTGCGGAGGCCGCGACGCCGCGGCGTACCGGGCCTTCGTGGACGACTGGGCGGCCCGCAACGAGCGCGTCTTCGCCGCGTTCCACGACCCGCCCACCGCGCGCAACCTCGGACGGCACCTGTTGGGGCTCGGCCGCGGAACGGGCTTGAGCGGCGTCGAGCTCTCACGCCAGTTCATCACGAGCGGCGACGCGCTGCTGGACAGCCACTTCAGCGACGAGCGCCTCAAGACAGCCCTCGCGTGGTTGGGGGCGCAGTCGGGCCCGCCGACGCACGAGGTGGCCACCGCCGACCTCGTGGGCTGGAACGCGCTGCTGCACCGGCGCGCCCCGGGGCACCCCAGAGGCGGCTC
>SKPY01000226.1 GCA_007119305.1 Nitriliruptorales bacterium | reverse complement strand
GCGCCGGTGCCCTCCCCGAACTGCGCCTTGCGGCGCCACAGGAGGTCGTCGGGCAGCCAGCCCTCGAACGCCTTGCGCAGCAGCCACTTCTCGGCGCGCTCGCCGCCGCTGAGCTTCCACTGGGCCGGCAGGCCGAGGCCGAGCTCGACGAGGTCGAAGTCGAGGAACGGGATGCGCGGCTCCAGGCCGCAGTCGGCGGCGACGCGGTCCACGCGGTGCAGCCCGCCGGCGTGCAGGCCCTCGATCGTGGCGACGAGCTCGTCGTGGAGCTCCTGGTGCGAGGCGATCTCGCCGTAGTGCTCGTAGCCGGCGAACAGCTCGTCGGCCCCCTCCCCGATCAGCACGACCTTGACGTGGCGGGCCGCGAGCTTGCTGACCAGCAGGTTGGGCACGGAGCTGTGCACCAGCTGGGGGTCGAAGGACTCGATCACCCGGACGACCTCGGGGACCCAGTCGATCAGCTCGTCCTCGGTGTAGATCCGCTCGTGGTGCGCCGTGCCGAGCTCGGACGCCAGCCGGCGCGCCGCGGCGAGGTCGTCGCTGTCGGCCAGCCCCACGGAGAACGTCGGCAGCCGCCAGCCCTGCTGCTCGGCCACTCTGACCGCGATCGCGGTCACGAGGCTGGAGTCCAACCCTCCGGACAGCAGCGTGCCGACCGGCGCGTCGGCCACCATGCTGCGCTCGACGGCGGTGATGAGCGCGGCGCGGATGGCCTCCAGGACCGCCTCGGGGGGTTCGTCGGTCGGGCCGACGGCGCCGACGAGCTCAGCGACGGCGTTGCTGCGCCGGGCGGGCAGCGTCTGGAACGCCTGCAGCCCCTCGTCCGGGGTCCACGCGTGCCCGGGCGGGAACGACTCGACGTCGTTGCGGCGGTCGGGGTCGAACGCCTTCAGCTCGCTGCCGAAGATCACGGTGTCGCCGTCGCGCACCCAGTACAGGGGCGCCACGCCGATGGTGTCCCGGCAGGCGAGGAAGCGGCCGTCGTCCCCGGCGACGACGAACGCGAACACCCCCCACAGCCGGCTCAGCGCGGCAGCGCCCTCCGCCTTGATCAGCTTCAGGACCGTCTCGTGATCGGAACCCGTGCGGAAGGAGTAGTCCTGTTCCTCGAGCTCGGCGCGCAGGCGCTGGTGGTTGTAGACCCCGCCGTCGCCCACGAGCCACAGGCCGCCCTGCGGGTCGGCGATCGGCTGCGTGCCGCCCTCGACGTCGACGAGCGCCAGGCGCCGGTGGCCGAGCCACGCACCGTCGAGCTGCACCACCCCCTCGCCGTCGGGGCCGCGATGGGTGAGACGGTCGAGCATCCGCAGACCCTCGCTCGGATCGAATGGGCCGTACGCAGCAGCGATGCCGGAGATGGGTCCCACCTCGCTCTCGTCGTGGTTGTCGCCACCGCCGATCCTACGCCTTGCGCCGCCAACCGCACCCCGGCGGGCGCACAGGCGCCTCACCCGAGCTCGAGCCCGAGCGCGAGCGGTCCCAGCAGGTAGACCACCGCGACCACGAGCCCGATCGCCACGAGGTTGAGCCAGATGCCGGCGCGGACCATCTGGGGGATGGTGACGTGCCCGGAACCGAACACGATCGCGTTCGGCGGCGTGGCGACGGGCATCATGAAGGCGCAGGTCGCGGCGAGGGCGGCCGGCACGACGAGCAGGAGCGGGTCGAGGTCGAGCCCGAGGGCCACGCCGCCGAGGATGGGCAGGAATGTCGCCGCCGTGGCGGTGTTGCTCGTGAGCTCGGTGAGGAAGACCACCGCTGCGACCGCGACGAGCACGAGCACGACGACCGGCAGGCCGCCGAGGGCCCCCACCTGCAGGCCGATCCACTCGTCCAGCCCGCTCGTGCCCACCGCCCGGGCCAGCGAGAGGCCGCCCCCGAACAGCAGCAGCACCCCCCACGGGAGCTGGCGCGCGGTCGTCCAGTCGAGCGTGAACACCCCGTGGCGGGCGTCGACGGGGATGGCGAACAGCAGGATCGCCGCCACGATCGCGATGCCCGGGTCGGACAGCGCCTCCAGCCCGGGCAGGCGCGTGACGAGCCACTCCCAGCCGGTCAGCGGCTCGCGGAGCACCCAGGCAGCCGCGGTGGCGAGGAAGACCCCCGCCACGATCTTCTCCCCCCGGCTGACCCGGCCGAGGCGCGCGAGCTCGTCGCGGAACAGCTGGCGGCCGCCGGGGATCTCCTTCAGCGCCGAGGGGTAGACGACGTGCGTCAGCAGCGCCCACGCGATGACGAGGAACACCGCCGCGAGCGGCAGGCCGACCAGCATCCACTGGCCGAACCCGATCTCGATGCCGTAGGTCTCGGCCAGGAACCCGGCCATGAACAGGTTGGGTGGCGTCCCGATCAGCGTGGCCAGGGAGCCGATGCTCGCCGCGTACGCGATGGCGAGCATGAGGCAGGTCGCGAAGTTCGGCGCACCGGCGCCGGTGACCTCGTCGGGGTCGAGGCCCTGGACCCGCTCGAACACCAGCTGCAGCACCGACAGCCCGATCGGCAGCATCATGACGGTCGTGGCGGTGTTCGACACCCACATCGACAGGAACGCCGTCGCGAGCATGAAGCCCGCGATGACACGCGTGGGCCGCGTGCCGACGGCCAGCACCGTGAGGAGGGCGATGCGCCGGTGCAGCCCCCAGCGCTGCATCGCGAGCGCGAGCATGAACCCGCCCATGAACAGGAAGATGATGTCGCTCG
>SKPY01000005.1 GCA_007119305.1 Nitriliruptorales bacterium | reverse complement strand
GGGGCGGGCGCGAGCGGGTCACCGGGCCCGAGCGCCGGCGCGCCGACTCCGACGACCGCCCCGACGATGAGCGCCGCGAGCAGGGTCGCCAGCGGGCCGTGCCGTGCGGACCGCGTGCGCACGCGTCACCTCCTCCGGGCTGCTCGCCTCGCCATCGACGGTAGCGCTCAACGCGCGGTGTTGCGGTCCCAGACGATGCGCAGCCCGTGCAAGGTGAGCCAGGGGTCGTGGCGGTCGACCGACCGGCAGGCCTCGAGCACCGAGGGGGCGAGACCGCCGGTGGCCACCACGGCGGGGGTCACGGCGAGCTCGGCGGTGATCTCGGCCACGATGCGGTCGACCAGGCCGGCGAAGCCGTACACGGCACCGGAGCGCATCGCCTCCACCGTGCTGCGGCCCACCACGTGGCTGGGCGCCGCCAGCTCGATGCGCGGCAGCTGGGCACCCTTCAGGGACAAGGCCTGGATCGAGGTCGCGACACCGGGGGCGATCACCCCCCCGAGGAACTCGCCGGCCCCGCTGTAGACGTCGAAGCTCGTCGCCGTGCCGAAGTCGACGACCACGCCGGGGCCGCCGAACAGCTCATAGGCGGCGACGGCGTTCACGATCCGGTCGGCACCGACCTCCCGCGGGTTCTCGACCCGCAACGACATCCCGGTCCGCACGCCGGGGCCGACGATGAGCGGGGGGAAGTAGAAGTACTTGCGCGTCATGACCCGGATCATCTCGGTCACGACCGGCACGACCGAGCTGCAGATGAGACCGTGCACGTTGCGCGAGAACGACATGTCCGCGAACTCCATGAGCCCGCTGAAGATCAGGGCGAGCTCGTCGGGGGTCCGGCCCGCGTCGGTGGAGATGCGCCAGTGACGCACGAGGTCATCGCCCTCGAACACGCCGATGACGGTCTGCGAGTTGCCGACATCGACCGCGAGCAGCACGACGACCTCCTACAGCACCAGGTCGAGACCCACGTCCAGCGCAGGTGCGGAGTGGGTGAGGACGCCCACCGCGACGGCATCGACGCCGGTGCGCGCGATGTCTGCCACCGTGTCGAGCCGCACCCCGCCGCTCGCTTCCACGAACACGGGCTCGGGGCGGGCCCGGCAGCGCCGCACGGCCTCTCGCAGGTCCGCAAGGACGAAGTTGTCGAGCAGCACACTGCGCGCACCGGCGTCGAGCGCGACAGCGAGCTGGTCGAGATCGTCGACCTCGACCTGGACGTCCAACCCGCCCGCGCCCGCGAGGGCGGCGCGGGTGGCCGCGGCCACGCCACCGGCGGCGGCCACGTGGTTGTCCTTCACGAGGACGCCGTCATCGAGCCCGAAGCGGTGGTTCGTGCCGCCACCGGCAACGACGGCGCGCTTCTCCAACGCCCGCAGCCCCGGCAGCGTCTTGCGGGTGTCGCGGATGACCGCTTGTGAGCCGGAGATGGCCGCGACGAAGCGCGCGGTCAGGGTGGCGACGCCGGAGAGGTGCCCGAGGAGGTTCAGCGCGGTGCGCTCCGCTGCGAGGATGCCTCGCGTCGTGCCCTCGACCTCAGCCACGACGGCGCCCACGCCCACGCGTGCCCCGTCGGCAACCCGGGCGTGAAGCGCCACCGCCGGCTGCACTGCGTCGAAGACCGCCGCGGCGGCGTCGAGCCCTGCGACCACCCCCTCCTGGCGGGTCGCGAGGACACCGGTGCCACGCGCCTCCGCGGGGACGGTCGCGAGGGAGGTCACGTCGCCCCGCACCCCGAGATCCTCGGCGAGCGCGGCTCGGGCGAGGCGCCGCAGATCGTCGTCCATCACGCTGCCGTGGGCACCAGGGGCACCGGCGTCATCTGCGGGCGACGGTGTGGGCGGGCTCGGGTGCTCCGCGGTGGGTCCGGTTGGACTCGTCGCAGAACAGCACGATCGGTTCGTGCGCGCGCGCCTCGGCGTCGTCGTAGGTGGCGTAGGAGATCACGATGACGATGTCGGCGGGGTGGACGAGGTGAGCGGCGGCGCCGTTCAGGCACACATCCCCGGAGCCGCGCCGGCCCGCGATCGCGTAGGTCTCCAGCCGTGCGCCGTTGGTGACGTCGACGACCTGCACGCGCTCGTGCGGGAGGATGTCCGCGGCCTCCATCAGGTCGGGGTCGAGGGTGATGGACCCCATGTAGTCGAGGTTCGCGTCGGTGACGGTGGCGCGGTGCAGCTTCGACTTCATCAGCGTGCGCAGCACGATCGGCTCCTTCGCCGTGTCGGTCCACCCGGCGGCCGGAGCGCTACTGCGTGCCGGCCCCACAAGGATCCAACCGGAGGTTGTCGATCAGACGCGTCCCGCCGACGTGCGCGGCGACGAGCGCCCGCGCCGGGCCCCCCACGACTCCCTCGAGCGGTTCGAGGGTCTGCGGGTCGCAGACCTCCGCGTAGTCGAGGCGGACGCCGGGCGCGGCGCCCATGATACGGCGCAGCAGGGCCCGCGCGGAATCCGCGTCGCCGTCCCAGCGGTCCCGCGCTGCGAACAGCGCGCGCGACAGCGTGCGCGCCTGCTCACGCTGCTCAGGGGTGAGGTAGGCGTTGCGGCTCGACAGCGCGATGCCGTCCGGCTCCCGCACCGTGGGACACGCCACCACCGCGACGGGCATGTCGAGGTCGGCGACCATCCGCCGGATGACCACGAGCTGCTGGTAGTCCTTGGCGCCGAAGTACGCGCGCTCGGGCTGCACCGCGGTGAACAGCTTCGCCACGATCGTCGTGACCCCGTCGAAGTGCCCGGGTCGCGCCGCGCCCTCGAGCCGCTCGGTGAGCCCGGCGACGTGCACGGTCGTGAGCCGGTCCGCGGGGGTGAACGTGGCGACGTCGGGGGTGAAGGCGACGTCGACGCCGGCCGCCTCGTAGCGGGCGAGATCGTTCTCGAGGTCGCGGGGATAGGCGGCGAAGTCCTCCCCGGGGCCGAACTGCAGGGGGTTCACGAAGATGCTGGCGGCCACGACGTCGCACTCGGCGCGTGCCGCCCGCACGAGCGACAGGTGGCCCTCGTGCAACGCCCCCATGGTGGGCACGAAGCCGAGTGTCTGCCGGGCGCGCCGGGGCTCGTCGAGGCGCGCCCGCAGCGCGTGCACGGTCGTGCAGACGTCCACCTCAGCACCTCCATGACGGAGCATGCGACCGCGGCGCTGGCGCTTGGGTCGCATGCACGTGTCAGTACCTCCATGACGGTCGCTGGCGCGACCGCCACAACCGGATATGCGGAGCATGCGACCGCGGCGCTGGCGCTTGGGTCGCATGCACGTGTCAGCGCTTCCTCTCGTAGCGGTCGAGCACGGCCTCCACGGCGCTGCAGGCGTCCTCGTCGAGGCCCGCGCGGCGGGCCTGGCGCAGCATCAGCCGCGCCAGCGCGACGTAGGCGTCCACGACCTCCGGGAGCACGGCGTCCAGCTCGGCGAGGTGGCGATCGACGGTGCCGGCGTCGCCCCGGCGGACCGGGCCGGTGAGCGCTTCCACGCCGCGCCCGCTCGCGTTGTCCGCACTGCGCAGCACGAGCGGGCGCAGGAACGCCGCGGGATCGTCGACGCCTGCGCCGAGCAGCAGCTCCCGGGCGAGCGCGACCACCGAGGTGGTCGCGTTCGAGCCGACCGTGAGGCCGGCGTGGTAGAGGGTCCGCGCGGGCTCGCCGAGTGCGACCGGGCTGCCGCGCAGGTCGGTGACGAGCACGCTCGCCCACCCACGATCCGCCGGGTCGGCGGTCACCGCCCAGGCCGTGCCCGGCAGGCTGTCGTAGCCGGTGTCGGGATCCGGGAACGTCTGTGCCGGGTGGCAGGCGGCCACCCGCGCGCCGGCCAGGCGGGCAGGCCGCAACACCTCGGTACCGAACCGGCCCGAGGTGTGCACCCACCGGCTGCCCTCGACGACGCCGTCGTCGCGGACCACCTCGCGGACGAGCCCCTCGAGGCAGTCGTCGGGCACGCACACGATGACGTGGTCCCCCGCGCGTGCAGCGTCGGCGGCAGCCAGGACCGCTGCCTCGGGCAGCCGCTCACAGAAGCGCTCGAGGCTGTCCTGGCCGCGTCCCGCCACCGCGACGATCGCGTCGCCGGCGTGGGCGAGGCCCCGCGCGATGGCCGTGCCGACACGGCCGGGGCCGATGATGGCAACGCGCCTCATGCGTCCGCCTCCGGATGGCGGATCTGGGCGCCGATCGCACGCACGCCCTCGATCGGCGCGAGGCGGGCGAGCGCCGCCGGCAACGAGCGTCCGTCCGGCAGGCGCTGCCCTGGGGCCACCTCGATCAGCGGCACGAGGGCGAACGCCCGCTCCTCCAGGCGTGGGTGCGGGATCTCGAGGGCGCGCCGGCGCACGGTGCGGTCGGCATACAGCAGGATGTCCACGTCGAGCGTGCGCGGGCCCCAGCGCTGCGTGCGCTCACGGCCTTGCCCCTCCTCGACCGCATGGCACAGCGCCAGCAGCTGCCGCGGGGAGCGCCGCGTGGCCACCCGGACCGCGAGGTTGCAGAACGGGTCCTGCTCAGGCCCCCCGACAGGGTCGGTCTCGTAGACGCTCGACACGGCATCGACGCGCGTCAGACGGTCGGCATGCAGAGCGTCCACGCCCCGCTGGAGGTAGCCCAGTCGGTCGCCGAGGTTGCTGCCGAGGCCGAGGAACGCGAACGCCTCCCTGCGCACCGGGCTCATCGCGCCTGCTTGCGGTGGAGCACCACCGCGACCTCGTCGAACTCCACGCTCACGGGGGCGTGCGGCTTGGCGACCCGGACGGTGGCCGCATCCACGCTCGGGTCGGCGAGCGCGAGCTCTGCGAGGTGTCCCGCCAGCGCCTCGATGAGGTCGAAGCGGGTGCGGGCGACCACCTCGGCGACCTGCTGTGCGAACGCGCCGTAGTCGACCGTGTCCTCCAGGGCGTCGCTGCGCGCCGGGGTGGCCAGCTCGCGCTCGAGGGTGACGTCGACCACGAACGGCTGTCCGTCACGGCGCTCGTGGGCGAGGACCCCGTGGCGGCCGAACGCCCGGATACCCCGGAGCTCGATGCGGTCGGGCTCGTCCCGGTGTGCGTGCGCGCTGCCCGAAGCGGTCATCACGCCAACCTAGGCCACCGGTGCGCCGGGGTCGACGTCGTCGGGAACGGCAAGCAGGCGCACCGTGCCGTCGGGCTGCAGGGCGCCGAGCACGAGGAACTGGCTGGCAAAGCCCGCGATCCGCTTCGCGCCGAGGTTGATCGCGCCCACCACGAGGCGGCCGAGCAGCTCGTCGCGGCGGTAGTTGGTGACCTGCGCGCTCGTGTGGAGCGTGCCGACGCGCGGCCCGAAGTCGACGCTGAGCTTCCACGAGGGCTTGCGCGCCTGCGGGAAGTCCTCGACGGCGGTGACCCGTCCGACCCGCAGGTCGAGGGCGAAGACGGCGTCCGCTCCGACCTCGTCCTTGCGTGGCAGCTTGTCGACGGCATACGGCTGGTCCTGTGCGTCGCTGTCGTGCCGGCCCATGGTCGTGCGTCGTCCCTCCGCGCCGTCAGCGGTCGTCCGGGAGCCGCGCGGTGGCGATGGCGTGGGCCGTGCGCACCGCACGAACCGTGGCGGCGACGTCGTGGACGCGGATGACGCCCGCCCCCGCCTGGGCCGCGAGGGCGGCGCACGCGAGGCTGCCCTCGAGTCGATCTGCCGGATCGTTGCTGCCGAGGATCGCCCCGAGGAAGCTCTTGCGCGATGCGCCGACGGCCACCGGTCGGCCCAGGCTGCGGAGCTGCCGCAGCGCCCGCAGCAGCTCGAGGTTGTGCACGGCGGTCTTCGCGAACCCGATGCCCGGGTCGACGAGCACGCGCTCGCGGGGGACGCCAGCGTGCTCGCAGCGCATCAGCCCCTCGGCGAGGAACTCGTGGACCTCGGCCACCACGTCGTCGTACGCGGCGTGCTCTGCCATGTCGGCCGGCGTGCCCCGGGTGTGCATGAGCACGTACGCCACCCCGGCGCGGGCGACGACGTCGAGCAACGCCTCAGCGCGTGCGCCCGACACGTCGTTGACCACCACCGCGCCCGCGTCCACGGCCGCCGCTGCAACCTCCGCCTTGGTGGTGTCGATGCTGAGCGGCACCCCGAGGGGCGCCAGCGCCTCGATGACCGGCAGCACCCGCTCGCGCTCCTCCGCCGGGTGGACGGGCTCGGCCCCGGGACGGGACGACTCTCCGCCGACGTCGAGCAGGTCCGCACCCTGCGCGATCAGCGCCCGGCCGTGTGCGATCGCCCGGCCGGGATGCCCGTCGGGGTACAGCTGCCCGCCGTCCGAGAACGAATCCGGGGTGACGTTCACGACTCCCATCACCAGGGGGCGCTCATCGCAGCGCAGCTCCTGCTCCCCCGGCAGCTCGACCCGCGGGGTCTCGCCTGCCCACGAGGCGACGGCGCTGCGCAGCACCGCGTCGATCTCGGCGGCCTGCGCCTTGTCGAACGTGCGGCCGGCCGCCCGCGCGAGCGCCTCAACCGTCGTGGTGGCACGGATGCGCCCGCCCGCCCGCTCGAGGGTCGCGCCGGACGACGCCCACGGGCGGTGCAGCTCCTGGAGCCGGTCGACGCCCGAGAGCACCAGCCGCACCTGGGCTCCAGGTCCGAGGCCGGCTTCCTCGATCCGGATCACGGTGCCCGTTGTCATCGCCACCTCGTGGTCGTGCCGTGCGTGCTGCCCCGGAACCCGAGGCCAGTGCAGCCTACGCGCCGCGCGACCGGTGTCCCAGGACGAGGCCCATCGCCTCTGCCCGCGTCGCGGGATCATCGCGCATGATGCCACGCACCGCGCTCGTGACGGTGACGGCTCCTGGCTTGCGGATCCCCCGCATCGTCATGCAGAAGTGCTCGGCTTCGATCACCACCAGCACCCCGCGCGGCGCGAGACGCGCCATGAGGGTGTCGGCCACGGTGCTCGTGATGCGCTCCTGCAGGTTAGGCCGCTTGGCGACGACGTCGACGAGCCGCGCGAGCTTCGACAGGCCGGTGACCTGCCCGCGCAGGTTCGGGATGTAGCCCACGTGCGCGTGCCCCACGAACGGCACGAGGTGGTGCTCGCACACGCTCGCGAACGGGATGTCCTTCACGAGGACGAGCTCGTCGTGGCCCTCCTCGAACGCCACATCCAGCACCGCACCCGGGTCGACGAGCAGGCCGGCGAACACCTCGTCGTACATCCGCGCCACCCGCTCGGGCGTGCCCTCGACGGAGGGGTGATCAGGGTCGAGGCCGACGCCCTCGAACAGCAGCCGCACCCCCGCGCGGATCTTGTCGTGGTCGAAGGTGGCCGAGGGATCCGTGCCCGTCACGAAGCGCACGCGCTGCTCGGACAGCCGGCGCGTCTGCGCGGGGTCCGCTGCGGGGTGCCGGCCACCGGGCGCATCCCGGCCGGCCAGGTGCAGCCCTGCGTCCTCAGCGTGCTGATCGGCCACGAGGGATGCGTCCTAGCGGTCCGCGGGCTCCGGCCCCGCTGTACCCGCAGTGGTTGCGGCGGCTCGCCCCAGGCGGCGCAGCTTGGTCACGGCCGCTGCGGCCTCGCTGCGCTGGCCGTCGCCGTTCATGAGCACGGGGAACTTGCGCGAGGGGCGCGCGACGACCTTGTCGAGGAGCGCCTGGAGGTCGGCTCCCTCGACCGTCTCCTTCTCGATCAGGGCATCGGCCAGCTCTTCGAGGACGTCGCGGTTGGCGACGAGGATCTCGAGCGCCTCGTCGTGCGCCTCGTCGATCAGGACGCGGATCTCACGGTCGATCACCGCGGCCACCTCGTCCGAGTAGTCCTGGCTGTGTCCGAACTCCTTGCCGAGGAAGGGCTGGGAGTCGGTGGTGCCGAGCTTGACCGGGCCGAGCTCGGTGCTCATGCCGTACTCGGTGACCATGTTGCGGGCGGTGGCGGTCGCCTTCGCGATGTCGTTGGACGCCCCGGTGGTGAAGTCGCCGATGGTGAGCTCCTCGGCCACACGCCCGCCCAGCATCATCGCGAGCTGGTCGATCAGCTCCCCGCGCGACACGAGGTACTTGTCCTCCGTCGGCAGCGACAGCGTCCACCCCAGGGCCTGGCCGCGCGGGATGATCGACACCTTGTGCACGGGGTCGGCGTGCGGCAGCGCGTGCCCCACGATCGTGTGCCCGCCCTCGTGGTAGGCGATCGTGCGCTTCTCGTCCTCCCCCATCAGGCGGGTCTTGCGCTCCGGCCCGCCGATCACGCGGTCGATGGCGGCTTCGAGCGAGGCCATGGAGATGTCCTGCTCGCCACGCCGTGCCGACATCAGGGCAGCCTCGTTGACGAGGTTCGCGAGGTCAGCGCCGGTGAAGCCCGGGGTGCGCCGAGCGATGATGTCGATGTCGGCGTCGTCGGTGAGCGGCTTGCCGCGCGCGTGGACCTTGAGGATCGCCTTGCGTCCCTCGAGGTCGGGTCGGTCGACGACGATCTGGCGGTCGAAGCGGCCGGGCCGCAGCAACGCGGGGTCGAGGATGTCCGGCCGGTTCGTCGCGGCGATGAGGATGACCCCCGTCTTCACGTCGAAGCCGTCCATCTCGACGAGCAGCTGGTTGAGGGTCTGCTCGCGCTCGTCGTGGCCACCGCCCATGCCGGCACCGCGGTGGCGGCCCACCGCGTCGATCTCGTCCATGAAGATGATGGCCGGCGCGTTCGCCTTCGCCTGCTCGAACAGGTCGCGCACCCGGCTGGCGCCGACGCCGACGAACATCTCCACGAAGTCGGACCCGGAGATCGAGAAGAAGGGCACACCGGCCTCGCCGGCCACGGCCCGCGCCAGCAGCGTCTTGCCGGTCCCGGGCGGCCCGAACAGCAGGACGCCCTTGGGGATCTTCGCGCCCATCGACTGGAACTTCGCGGGGTTCTCGAGGAAGTCCTTGATCTCGTGGAGCTCCTCGACGGCTTCCGCCGACCCGGCGACGTCGGCGAAGGTGACCTTCGGCGCGTCCTTGCTGACGACCTTGGCCTTGGACTTGCCGAAGCTCATGACGCGGTTCCCGCCGCCCTGCATGCGCAGCATGAGGAAGATGAACAGGCCGAGGATGACGATGAAGGGCAGGATCGACAGGAGCACCTGCACGAACACGTTGCTGGGCTGCGGGTTCGCCGCCTGCTCGACGATGAGCCCCTGCTCCCGCGCAGCGACGAGCTTGGCCGACAGCTCCTCGCCGTTCAGGTCGGGGTTGTAGCTGACGAGGTACTCGGTCTCCTCGTCGTCGGCCAGCGTGCCGGTCAGCTGCTGGTCGCGGACGAGATCTTCCACCGTGGCGATCTCACCGGCCTCGAGCATGGTGACGAACTCGTCGTAGCGCAGCTCCTCCGGCTCCCCTGGGCCGGTGAACTGCGACAGCAAGGTGATGGAGGCGAGCAGCAGGACCGTCATCCACAGAAACGGGCCCCGCAGGTAGCGCTTCACGTTCATGCCTTGCGTCGAGGGGGTGGGCGAGACGCCCGCTGTGCCACCCGGTCATGGTAGCACCGGCAGCCCCCGGCGCCGCCTACGCCTCTGCGTAGACCCCCGGCTTCAAGACCCCGATGTAGGGCAGGTTGCGGTAGCGCTCGGCGTAGTCGAGCCCGTAGCCGACCACGAAGCGGTTCGGGATGGCGAACCCGTGGTAGCGCACGGGGGTCTCGACGCGCACCTGGTCCGGCTTGGACAGCAGCGCGAGGACCTCCAGCGACGCCGGGTGGCGCGCAGCGAGGTTGCGCAGCAGGTAGTTCAGGGTCAGTCCGGAGTCGACGATGTCCTCGACGACGACGATGTGGCGTCCCGCGATGTCGCGGTCGAGGTCCTTCAGGATCCGCACCACGCCGCTGGTCTGCGTCGCCGAGCCGTAGCTCGACACCGCCATGAAGTCGAACTCCACGTCGGTGCGCAGGTAGCGCGCGAGGTCGGCCATGACCACGAACGCCCCCTTCAGCACGCCGACGAGGATCACCCGCTTGCCGGCGTAGTCACGGTCGAGCTCGGCGGCGAGCTCCGCGAGGCGCTGCTGGATCTCCTCCGAGCTGAGGAGGATCTCTTCGATGTCGTCGTCAAGGGAGCGGAGCACGGCTAGGACAGCCTCCTGTCACGCCTTGCGTCGCGGAGCCCGGCGGGGCGGCAGCCTACCCTCCCTCCGGCCGGGGGGCGAGCCATGCGTGCAGGTCGGCGTCGCCGCCGGGCCGAGCCCCAACCCCGGGGATCCAGACGACCGCCCCCGCGCCGTCGACGAGCAGCGGCACGAGCCTGCGCACAGGCCTCGGCACACCCGCCTCCATGAGCAGGCGTGCGACCGGCTCGGTCGCGGTCGCGCCCTGCAACCGGTCGCCGGGACGCGGCGAGCGGACCGCGAGCGTGTCGTCGTCACGGCCGATCGCGACCCAGCGCGCGCCGGGGCTCGGTGAGCGCGCACCCGGCG
>SKPY01000007.1 GCA_007119305.1 Nitriliruptorales bacterium | reverse complement strand
GGGCGACCTCGAACGTCGCCTCCCCCGCAACCGCCAGCGGCACCCGGCTGGTGGCCAACACGTGCAGCCGGGGACACGCCGACGACACCCCGGCGACCAGCTCCGCGCACGCGGCCACCAGGTGCTCGCAGTTGTCGAGCACCACCAGCAGCTGCCGGGCACGAAGCTGCTCGACGAGCGTGTCGGAAAGCGCCTGGTCGGCCCGCTCGCGCACCCCCACCGCCGCACCCACGGTCGGAGCAACCATGGCGGGCTCGCGCACCCCCTGCAGGTCCACCCAGCAGGCCCCAGCGGCAAACCGCGACGCCACATCGCCGGTGACCTCCACCGCCAGCCGCGTCTTGCCGCAGCCACCCGAACCGGTCAACGTCACCACCCGGGCATCCGCGACCAGGTCGGCCACCCTCGCACGTTCACGCTCGCGGCCGACAAACGCCGCAACGCCAACAGGCAGCCCGCCCTGCATCACCATGGACCCCACCCTGCCCCGAATCGTACGAGCACGCCAGCACACGCGCCCACGCACTCCCGCGGGGGGCGCAGAGCCGGGACTGCCCAGCGGCCGTGGAGAACCGGTGACGGCTCGTCGGCACCGCGGGACCCTGCGCGAAACCTCGCCTCTGCGGACGCGCTGCCCGCCACTCACCATCAGGCGACTGCTTCTTCGGCGCGGTCGTAGCGTCGGGTGGTCTTGGGGTCGGCGTGGCCTTCGGCGGCCGCGAGCAGGCCCAGCGTCTCGGGTTGTACGAGGTGCTGCGCGACGCCGGCGGCCACCTCGTCGAGGAGACCGTCAACTACGGGGACGGGGACGACCGCTACCTCGGCCTCGAACCCCTGACGGGCCCGAGCGCCGCCCCGGACCCCGTCCCGAAGAGCGGCCTGCGTCTACGGCTACTCAAAGGGATCGTCCGCCGGTAGCACTTCAGCGCCGGCATACTGAACCCCCTGACGACCCGTGGGAGACATGGAAGGCTACTTCTGCGGCACTTTCTGCGGACCAGCGGACCCCCATGCTCCTGGCCAACCGCACCTACCGCCGGTCACACCAGGCCTACGTTCGTCAGGGACCCGTGAAGCCATCTCACGATGATGCCGCGGGTTGCAACTGACAAGCCGGCGACGGGACCGGCGGGTCAGCGTGTGGCCCAGGGATGCTGGGACGGGCCGCCGAGGACGTCGTAGAGGGCCTGGCGGAGGGCCTGCTCGCGGGGGTCGACGGGGGTGTGGAACCCGAGGCGGTTCAGCGCGTAGGCGTAGCCGATGCCGGTGTCGGGGTCGGCCATGGCGAACGACCCGCCGCCGCCGGGGGTGCCATACGCCCGCGACGACGTGCCGAACCGAAACCCGGGGAACGGTTTGACGTAGCCGAGCGAGAACGACGTGTCCATGTGCAGCACGAGGTCGCGCAGCTTGCCGGACGGAGCCTCGGCGGCTTCCTCCAGGGCGTGCAGCGTCTGAGGGCGCATGCCGAGCTCCGCCCCGCCGGTCGCCAGCGACCCGTAGACCCGGGCGATGCCGCGGGGCTCGCCGACGCCGAGCACCGAGGGCACCTCGAGCCCGAGCACGTCGCGGCGGTTGACCACCTCCTCCTTCAACAGGTCGGGCAGGGTGCGCATCGCCTTGCTCATGACCCCGACAGGGTTGAGGAAGCTCAGCAGCATCCGGGCCGGCATCTTGTTGAGGTGCAGCAGCATCTGGGCCGGCTTGAACGCGTGGATCCGCGCCAGACGCCGGCCCTCGACGGTGTCGGGCAGGCCGAGGTGGAACTCGGCGTCGAGCGGCGCGGCGACCTCCTCGGCGAAGAACCGGCCGATGCGCCGCCCTGCGGGGTCCACTCGCCGGATCAGCTCCGACTGGTACCAGCCCAAGGTGACTGCGTGGTAGCCGTGGCGGCTGCCTGGCTGCCACGCCGGACGCTGGCTCGCAAGGACAGGCCCAAGAGAGTCCGGATCAGCCAGCCGCTCGAGGGTGACCTTCTCGTCGAGAACGGCCAGCCCGGCCTGATGGGCAAGCAGCTGGCGGACCGTGACCCGCTCCTTGCCGTGGTCGGCGAACTCCGGCCAGTAGGACGCCACCGGCGCGTCGAGCTCGAACAACCCCCGTGAGTGGGCGACCGCGACCGCCGCCGAAGCCATGCCCTTGGCCGCAGAGAACACCAGCACCACCGTGTCGGGCTGCCACGGCATCCGTGACTCGCCGTCGCGGTAGCCGCCCCACAGGTCCACGACCTTGCGCCCATCCCGGTAGACGGCGCAGGCCGCGCCGATCTCGCCGCGTTCGACGAAGTTGCGCCGGAACGCGTCGGCGATCCGGTCGTAGCCCTCCTCGACGTCGCCGCCGATCAGCTCGGCGGGCACCTCGACCCGTCGCATCCCGTCTCCTTCCCGCCCGGCGAGCCTAGCGTTGCGCAGGTGGTGGGGACAGGGCGGCGAGGGCGCCCAGTGCCTCGTCGACCGCCTCGCCGAGGGTCGCACGCGACCCCTGCTCGGCGACGTGATGGGCGCGGGGCCCGAGGCGCTGCTCGACCTGCGACCAGGCGTCGGCCAGGCGCGCCGCCTCCGCGCCGAAGGGGTCCGCAGGCGCGGCCAGCGAGGCCAGAGTCCCGTGGAGCCGTGCGGCGGGCTCGTCGAGGCCGCTGCGGGCGAGCAGCGTCACGAGGTTGCGCAGGGCGGTGACCTGGGACAGGGGGTTGCCCAGGCGTCG
>SKPY01000106.1 GCA_007119305.1 Nitriliruptorales bacterium | reverse complement strand
GACGGGGCGTTGCGGACGTTGACCACCGCCCCGCAGCGCGTGATCCGGAAGTCGTCCACGAGCGTGCCGTCGCGCTCGAGCGCCTGCGCCCGGATCCCCGAAGGGCCACGGATCAGGTCTCCAGCCGCGAGTGCAGGTACATAGTTTCGCGCCTCGGCCGCGACGAAGCGACGGCTGAGGGAGCGGCGGATCTCCACCAGCCCGGTGCGCCAGTGCCGACGGGCCATCCGCCAGAACCCCGGCCAACGCATCGTCTCGGCGACGTCCCGTCCACGAAACGCCCCGAGGCGGTAGCCCTCGCGATCGAGCGCGATGAGCGCGTTCGGACCGACGAGCACCTGGCCGTCGATCCGAGGTGTGAGATGGACGCCGAGAAAGGGATAGCGAGGATCGGGCACCGGGTAGATGAGCGAGGACACCAGGGATCTCGCGCGAGGTCGCAGCAGGAAGTAATCGCCGCGGAACGGGACGATGCGCGGCTCGGGCCGGTCACCGGCGAGCACGGCCACCCGGTCGGCGTGCAATCCGGCGCAGTTGACGACCCGGTCGAAGCGCTCACGACTGCGATCGGTGGTGAGGACCACGCCGTCGGCGCCCGGGTGCACATCGACGAGCCGGATGGACGTTTGCACCTTCCCCCCGCTCCCCCGTACGTCGTCAGCAAGCTGGCGCGTGACCGCTGCGAAGTCGACGATCGCCGTCTCCGGGGAGTGCAGGGCGAGCCGGCCGACGACATGGGGCTCCCGTTCGGAGATCCCACCCGGACCGAGCAGCTCCACCCCGGAGACACCGTTCGCGTGTGCGCGCTCTGCGATGGCCTGAAGCCGGGCCTCTTCCGCGACCGAGCGGGCGACGACGAGCTTGCCGCAGGCGACGTACGGCAGATCGTGGGCCGTGCAGTACTCGCGCAGGCGCCGCACCCCCTCGACGCATAGACGCGCCTTCAGGGACCCGGGCTGGTAGTACAGACCGGCGTGCACGACCCCGCTGTTGTGGCCGGTCTGGTGGGTGCCGACCTCGACTTCCTTCTCGAGAACGACGACCTCCAACCCCGGGCGCCGCTCGGTGAGCGCGCGGCCGAGGGCGAGTCCCACGATGCCGCCGCCGACGACGGCGACGCGTGAGATGGCTGCCATCAGCCCTGCGTGCCGTAGCCCACGGCGACGCTCTTGACCCGAGTGTAGAAGCGCAAACCCTCGATTCCGTGCTCCTTGAAGGCCGAGCCGGAGTCACGAAATCCGCCAAAAGGCACGTGCACGTCCCAGCCGCTGGTCGGCAGGTTTACGACCACCTGGCCCACGTCGACCGCGTCTGCGAAGCGGTGGCCCGCAGCCAGATCGCGTGTGAAGACGCCCGCGGCAAGGCCGTAGCGGCTGGCGTTCACCGCGGAGACCCCCTCTGCGAAGGAGTCGACAGGCGCCACGACGAGGACGGGACCGAACACCTCGTCCTGCCAGATCCCGCTATCCTGGCCGACACCGGTGAGGACGGCAGGCTTCATGAACCACCCACGGTCGAGCGCCGGGCCCGTGGCACGCTCACCGCCCGTCACGACCGACGCGCCTTCCCCCCTGGCCTTGTCCACCGCCGAGAGGACCGCGGTGAGGTGCTCCTCGGACACGAGCGGGCCCATCTGCGTCCCTGCCGTCGTTCCCGGCCCGAGCACGAGCTGTTCGACGCGTTGGACGATGCGGCCCACGAGCTCGTCGTGGACGTCGGCGTGGACGACGATGCGGCTCGTCGCGGTGCAGCGCTGACCCGCTTGCCCGCAGCCGGCGGCGACGATCGCCTGCGCAGCAGCGTCGAGGTCTGCGTCCGGCAGGACGAGCACCGCGTTCTTGCCGCCCATCTCGGTCTGGAGCCGGACCGTGCGCCCCCCGAGGCGACGGCCGAGCTCGAGTCCGACCGCTGTGGACCCGGTGAACGAGACCGCAGCCAGGTTCGGATGCTCGAGCAGGGTGGGAGCGATGGCGTCCGGACGGCCGGTCACGACGTTCACCACGCCCGGAGGCACGCTGGCGTCGAACAGGGCGGAGACGAGGTGGAGGGCTGCCAGCGGGGTTTCCAGCGCGGGCTTCAGCACGATGCTGTTACCCGCGAGCAGTGCGGGAGCGAGCTTGCGGGTAGGGGTCAGGAGAGGGTCGTTCCAGGGGGTGATGAGGGCCACCACGCCGAGCGGCTCCCTGCGGGTGGAGGTGTGCACGTCCGTACGCCGGTCGGCAAGGACGTCCCCCTGCGCGACCCTGGCCAGGCCGGCGTAGTGCTCGAGGAAGGCAATGGACGCAGCGACCTCCGCACTGGACTCGGTGATGGTCTTGCCCATCTCCCGGGTGATGTCCGTGGCGACGTCGTCGGCCCGGCTGCGCAGGATGGCCGCAGCGTCCGCAAGCAGCGTCGCCCGCTCGAGCATGCCGACTTGTCGCCAGGTCTTGAAGCCTGTTCCCGCCTCGTCCATGACGAGCTCGACATCGGGCGCTTCCATCGCCGGGAACCGTACGACGACCTCTCCCACGTCAGCGGGGTTGTGGCGCTCGATCCAATCGTCGCCGCGAGCGGCGACCCAGCGTCCACCGACCAGGTTGCAGATCTCCACCATCATCGGGAGCCCCCTTCTGCGAGGTCTGCTACACAGTCTTGTACAGCGCCACGCCACAGGTGCCGGTACAGCCTTCTGAGCGCTTCTGGTGTGAGCGGTAAAGGGTTGGTCGGTCGCGGGTAGCGCTCCAGGCACTCGACGGCCATCGCGTCGGCGTCGGCTTCGCTGAGGTCGAGGGCTTGCAGTGACGGAGGGACTCCGAGCTGCGCGTTGAGAGCGGTGACCCACCCGAAGAGGTCGCCGGAGCCTTCGGGCAGCGCGGTGACGAGGAGCTCGAGCTCGGACGCGCTCACCCCCGCGTTGTACGCGAGACAGTACGGCAGCGCCATCGCCGCGGTGATGCCGTGAGGCAGATGCGTCCGGTTCGCGATCGTGTAGGCGATGGAGTGGCCGAGCACCACCCCGGCGTTCAGCCCGAGACCGGCGAGGTAGGCGCCGTAGAGCGTCCCGCGCCGAGCCTGGCTGTCGCTGCCGTCGACGTACGCACGGGGCAGGGCTCGGGCGAGGAGCTCGAAGGCGTCGAGCGACATCTGGACGGTGAGACTGCTCGCCGCGGTCGACAGCAGGGATTCGACGGCGTGCGTCAGCGCGTCCAGCCCGGTGGCCGCTGTCACCGGGGCTGGCAGCGAGGAGACGAGGAGCGGGTCGAGCACCGCCCCGACCGGCACGAGGTGCGGGCTGACCACGATGCGCTTCTCCCCCGCCTCGGAGAGCATCGCCACGCGCGTGGCCTCCGATCCTGTCCCCGCGGTGGTGGGGACGAGGACGAGCGGCAGCCCGGGACCGGGGATCCGGTCAGTTCCGACGATGTCACCGACCTTCTCGCCACGGATGGCCAACGCCGCACCGATCTTCGCAACGTCCATCGCACTGCCACCGCCCATCCCGACCACCGCGACCGGCCCGGCGGACCGAGCGACGGCCACGGCTGCTTCCGCGACCGCGACGTCGGGCTCGGCCGTGACCTTGTCGAACCGGGTCACGCGGTAGCCGGCTTCCGCAAGCGAGCCTTCGACAGCGTCGGTCAGGCCCAACCCCACGAGCGCCGAGTCGCAGATGAGCAGCACGATGCCGTCGTCTCCGCTCCAGCGCCGCACGAGGCTTCCGACCTCGGCGGCGGCACCGTCACCTATGCGCACCTCGCGCGGTCCGAGGAAGTCATGGGATGCGGTCAGTTCGAGCCCCCACGGCAGGGGTGCTCGGGTCGAGGGGGCGCTCATGATGCCTGCTCCTTCGTCGACAGGTCGGCGGGGTGCAGAGGCCGAGCGGGGGAAAGCGCATGGCGAAGCGCGTCGGGAAGCGGACGTTTGCCGGACCCGTCGGCAGCGACGATGACGTACACGGTGCGCCCGCTCACCACGTCCTCGCCGGTGCGGCGCACGGCGAAGTCGAACGTGACGCTCGTCCGTCCCAGCGCGGCGACTGCGGCAACGACCTCGACGGCGTCGCCCCAACGGACCGCGCCCCGCCAGCTGATCTCCGTACGGACCACCTGAATGTCGTGACCAGAGGCCAGAAGCTGGGTCAGGCTGAACCCGGCGCGCTCGAGCAGCGCGTTGCGCGCATCCTCGAAGTAGGCCAGGTACCACATGTTGAACACGACACCTTGCTGATCCGCCTCGAAATAGCGGATGTGCAACGGGATCGCGACTGGACCCATCAGCCGCTCCTCGCGTGCACGGCCGCACCGGCGACCTCTGCGAACTGCTCGGACAAGGTCGGGTGGGGGTGGATCGACAGGACGAGGTCCTCTGCGGTTGCGGCCATCTCGATCGCGAGCACACCTTCGGCGATCAGCTCGGATGCGTGTGGCCCGACGAGGTGCACCCCGGCGATGGTGTCGGTATCGGCGTCGATGACAAGGCGCGCCGACCCCTGGGTGCTGCCAACCGTCGCCGCCCGTCCAGAAGCACCGAGCGGGTAGGCAGCCGTCCGCACGGACATCCCGGCGGCTCGGGCCTCCGTGACAGTCAGGCCTGCGCTGGCGATCTCCGGATCGCTGTAGACGACGACCGGCACGGCCTGAGGATCGAATGCCGCGCGGCGACCGCTTAACGCCTCGGCGGCGACCCGCGCCTCCGCAGTCGCCTTGTGCGCGAGTGCAGGGCCGGGGGTGACGTCACCGATCGCCGCGAGGTGCTCACTGAGCCGCCGGTCCGTGTTGACTGCGAGCAAGCCATCGGGCCTAGGGGTGATGCCGATGTCCTCCAGGCCCAGCTCGTCGCTGTTGGGTCGCCGTCCGACCGCGACGAGCACGGTCGCCGCAGCGACTCGCTGCTCGCTGTCAGGACCTTTCACCCGCGCTTGTCCAGCCTCTACATCGGTGACCTCCGACCCGGTGAGCACGGTCACGCCGAGCTGATCGAGCCGTCGACGCACCTGGCTGCTGAGCGACGGTTCGAGACCCGGGAGGATGCGGGTATCCTGCTCGACCAGGGTCACACGGCTGCCAAGCTTCGCGTACGCGGTACCGAGCTCCACTCCCGACGAGCCGGCACCGACCACGAGCAGGCTCTCGGGCACCTGCTGGAGCTCGAGGATTCCGGTGGTGTCGAGCACGCTTGCGCCGTCGGGTTCGAGTCCGGGTGGCGGGGAGGGTCGCGATCCCGTGGCGATGACCGCATCCGCGAACTCGAAGAACCGCACACGGTCGTCGGGTGTCTTCATCGCCACCTGGTTCGAGCGGGTGAGGCGACAGGTACCCGCGACCACGGTGACGTCCCCGGAGCTCAGCAGCCCCCGGATGCCGTCCGCGAGCCGGTCGACGATGCCGGCCTTCCACGACTGGAAGACGGAGAGGTCGGGACGGGCAGCATCGACGTGCAGACCAGCGGCAGCGAAGCGGCGTGTGCCGTCGAGATGGTCCGCGAGCTCGATGAGCGCCTTGCTCGGGATGCAGCCCCTGTGCAGGCAGACCCCGCCGACTCCGCTCTCGCCGTCGCGGTCGACCAGAGTGACCTTGCGTCCCAGCCTCGCTGCGTGCAGGGCTGCCGCGTATCCTCCGGGACCTGCGCCCACGACGAGAAGATCGGCCGGCTCTGGGATCTGCCCCACGACCATCACGCCACCAGCAGGAGACTCGGGTCGGCCAGGTGCGCCACGAGCGTGTCGCAGAACGCGGCGAGGTGGTCCCCGTCGTTGAGGCGGTGGTCGGTGACCACAACGAGCGGGAGGATCGGTCGCACGGCGGGTTCCCCGTCGACCGGGACCACGGCGTCATGCACCCGGCCGACCCCGACGATGGCGACCTCCGGCGGGCGGATGAGCGGCATTCCCCGCGTCGTGCCGAAGCTGCCGAAATTCGACACCGTGCATGTCCCCGTGCTGTGCTCCTCCACGCTGAGGGTTCTGGCGCGCGCTGCGTCCGCCAGCCTGGCGACCTCGTCGGCGAGCTCACCCAGGCCGGCGCGGTCCACGTCACGGACGACTGGCACGACAAGGCCTTCGGGCGTGGCGGTCGCAACCCCGAGGTTGATCCGGTGCAGGTAGGTGATCTCACCGCGCTCGACGTCGATCCTGGCGTTGAAGTGCGGATGCTCACGGAGCGCCGCGGCGACTGCTTTGAGGATGAGCGGCAGAAGGGTGAGTCGCCCACCGCGGGCCGCGACCTTCTCCCTCAGGCGCCGATGGACATCGAGGAGCTCGGTGGCCTCGACGTCCCGCCATTCCGCGATCGAGGGGATCGTGACGGTCGCGCGCATGGTCTGGGCGATCCGCCGGCGGATACCGCGCAGCGGCTCGACGCGGTCCTCGGCCGCAGGGCTGGCGGTCGGCATCCCGCGCTCTGGCGCACCTGGTGCAGGCGCATCAACCGCCGCGGAGTCGACGTCTTGCCGAGTGACCCGGCCACCTGGCCCGCTTCCCGCCACGGCGGCGAGGTCTACGCCGAGGTCGACGGCCAGACGGCGCGTGGCCGGTGTAGCCAGCACGCGGCGTCGCCGGACTTGTCCCTCCTCCGCAGGAGTCACCTCTGCCATGGTCGGGGCTGCAGCCTCGTCGCTCGTCGGCACCTCGGCCGGCGCTGCAGCCTCGGAGGCGACCTCCAGGACGGCGAGGAGCCCCCCGACGGGGATGATGTCGCCCTCCTCGCCCCCGAGGCGCACGACCACTCCGTCGGCGGGGGAGGGGATCTCCACGACCGACTTGTCGGTCTGCACCTCGACGAGGGCTTCGTCCGTGGCGACGCGGTCTCCCGTCGCCACGCGCCAGGTGACGATCTCGGCCTCGCTCAGGCCTTCCCCCACGTCAGGCAGCCGGTACTCGAGCATGCTCGTTCCCGCGCGGGCAGCGCCGTCATGGTAACGCACCTCGCTCATGCGATCGCCTCCACCGTGCGGCGAGCGGCCGTGACTACCTGCTCCACCCCAGGGATGTAGTGCTCCTCCAGGGCCCCGATCGGATAGGGGGCGTCGGGCGCGGTAACGCGCGCGACCGGAGACTCGAGGCTGTAGAAGCAGCCCTCCTGGATGGTGGCGACCACCTCGGCACCAAACCCGCCGCTCAACGGCGCCTCGTGGACCACCACGCACCGACCGGTGGCGGCAACCGCTCGACACAAGGCCTCGGCGTCGAGCGGCACAAGCGTGCGCAGGTCGAGCACGCTCGCCGAGACCCCGTCCGCGTCGAGCTTCTCGGCTGCCTTTTCCGCCACCTGCACCGCTGCGCTCCAGGCGACGAGCGTCACGTCGGTACCCTCACGCGCCATGCGCGCCTCGCCGAACGCAACGCTGTGCTCTCCCTGGGGCACCTCGCCACGGACGAGGCGATAGCCGCGAAGCGGCTCGAGGAACAGCACTGGGTCGGGGTCTCGGACGGCGGTGGTCAAGAGTCCCTTCGCGTCCGCGGGGTTCGACGGGAGCACGATCTTCAACCCGGGCGACTGGACGAACTGGGCCTCAAGCGCCTCGGAGTGGAGCTCGGGCGTGCGGACGCCCCCGCCGAAGGGTGCCCGGATCGTGACCGGCATCGGGAAGCGCCCCTTCGAGCGGAAGCGGTAGCGGGCTAGCTGGGCGCCGATCTGATGGAAAGCCTGATGGGTGAAGCCGAGGAACTGCACCTCGGCCACCGGGACCATGCCCGACACGGCGAGACCGATCGCCGAGCCGACGATCACCGCCTCCGCCAGTGGCATGTCGACGACGCGGTCCGCACCGAATTCGGACTGCAGGCCGTCGGTCGCGCGGAATACCCCGCCGAGGCGGCCGACGTCCTGGCCGAGGACCATGACCCGTTCGTCACGGTCGAGCTCGCCGCGAAGTGTGTGGCGGATCGCTTCGATCATCGTCATCGTGGGCATCGCTCAGTGCTCCTTCGCCCAGGTCCGACGCTGGTCGGCGAGGCGCGGGGTGTCGGCGAGGAAGACGTGGTCGAACAGCGCCTCGTTGCCGGCAGGTGAAACCTGCCATGCCTCTTCGAGCGCGGCGTTGATCTCCGCGTCGATCTCGGCGCGGA
The DNA here is from genome assembly GCA_007119305.1 of Nitriliruptorales bacterium. Lineage (GTDB taxonomy): Bacteria > Actinomycetota > Nitriliruptoria > Euzebyales > Egibacteraceae > SKPY01. The sequence goes on along the minus strand of SKPY01000106.1, from coordinate 2,358 downwards.
CCCGTTCGGCCGCGGCCTCGTCCCACTTGCCCCGGGCTTCCAGGTACCGCTGCACACGAACGATCGGGTCACGGTTACGCCAGTCCTCGAGAGCCTCGGTGTCGGCGTAGCGGCTCGGGTCGTCGGAGGTGTTGTGCGGTCCGATCCGATAAGTGACCGACTCGACGAGCGTCGGACCTCCGCCAGCGCGGGCGCGATCCACGGCACCGCTGACCACGGCGTGGACCGCGAGGAGGTCGTTGCCGTCGACCACGGCACCGGGGAAGCCATAGCCCACCGCGCGGACGGCGAGCGATGAGGCGGCCGACTGGCGCTCGCGAGGCGTGGAGATCGCCCACCCGTTGTTCTGCACGAAGAAGATCACCGGGGCGTTCACGACACCGGCGAGGTTGCACGCCTCGTGGAAGTCGCCCTCCGAGGTCGCGCCGTCGCCGACGAACGCGCACACGACGCCATCGCGACCCTGCTGGTGCAGACCCCAGGCAAGCCCGACGGCGTGGGGGAGCTGCGCCGCGAGCGAGATCTGGGTGGGGAGGACGTTCACACCCTCGGGGATGTGACCGCCTAGCGGATGACCGAAGTGGTAGAGGAGGTAGCGCGTCAGCGGAAGGCCGTGGCGCAGGAGCGCCGGCAGCTCGCGGTACTGGGGGACGATCCAGTCGCGTCCGGGGTCGAGCGCGAACGCGGCGCCGACCACCGAGGCCTCCTGACCCTCGATTGGCGAGTACGTTCCGAAGCGGCCCTGACGCTGCAGGCTGAAGGCCTTTCGGTCGAAGACGCGGCCGAACAGCATAAGCCGCAAGGCTGCACCCACCTCTGCATCGTCCATGACCGAGGCGGCGTCCGGTGCGAGGCGGCCGTGTGGGTCGAGCAGCGTCACCGCGTCCGCATGGCCGTGCTCCGGTCTGAACTGCGGCTCTATCACCACGATCCCGCTCCCACTTGTGAGGGCCGGCTGGGAAACTGCGACCTTGCCGACCTCGTGCGTGCGTGTGTACTTTCGCATCCACTCCGTGTTTACGTATACATATATACTGGCCCGTGCGCGTCGGGTCAACCGGTTCGGGGAGCGTGATGGTCACAAGCCGAGACGTCGCGAGGAAGGCTGGGGTGTCGCAGGCAACCGTGTCGCGGGTCCTCAGCGGCAGCCCGAAGGTGCATCCGGGCACACGCGCTCGGGTGCTCGCTGCGCTCGACTCCACCGGGTACGTCCCCAACCAGGCGGCTCGGGCGATGCGCACGAGCCGCACCGGGGCGATCGGCGTCGTCGTCGGCCGCATCACCAACCCCTTCTATCCCGAGCTGCTCACCGCGCTCAGCCGCGAGCTGCATGCCGCGAAGCAGCGCATGGTCCTGTGGGATTCCGAAGGCCCCGGGGCACAGGCCGCCCTCGACGCGATCCGCCAGCGCGTGGTCGACGGCCTCGTCTTCACCACTGCGACGCGGGACCTGCCTCCACTCCGGCAAGCCCTCGCGGCCAATGCACCCGTCGTCCTCGTCAACCGCTCCGTGCCCACCCTGGCGTGTGATCAGGTGGGCAGCGACAACGTCGCTGGCGGGCAGCTCGTCGCCCGGTACTTCGCAGCCAGCGGGCATCGCCGCTGCGCGATGATCTGCGGCCCTCGCGGCATCAGCACGACCGACGAGCGGGAGCGCGGCTACCGGGCGGAACTGCGCGCGACCGGGCAAGGGCTGCGCTCCGAGCTGGTCGCCCGGGGGGACTACAGCCACCCAGAGGGGCACAAGGGCATGCGCCGCCTGCTCGACCGGGACGACCCGCCGACTGCGGTGTTTTGCGCCAACGACCTGCTCGCGTTCGGGGCGATCGACGCCGCGCGCTCGCTGGGGGTGCGTGTTCCCGGCGACGTCTGGGTCTGCGGATACGACGACATCCCGATGGCGTCCTGGGAGGCCTACGAGCTGACCACGATCCGCCAGCCCATTGATGAGACCGCCGAAGACGCCGTTCGGCGGCTGCTCGCCCGGATCGCCGACCCCACCCTGCCAACGGTCACCCACCGGTTCCCGCCCCGGCTCATCGTGCGCTCCTCGACCGCTGGTGCGCCCCTTGCTCCTGAGCTGATCTCCCCGGCCTGAGTGAGGAGCAGCGAACGACCGCGCCCGGATGGGCAAGGGGTGGGCTGGGAAGCCTCGCACGCCGCTCACAGCTTCTTCCCCGAGCTTGACCGCGAGCTCGCGCACGCCGGCCATCGTGGCGTCGATGCCCGCGGGGGCCTTCCACACACCCCGCTGGGCGTCGGTGCGGGCGTACACCCCGGCGATCACCCCGCACGGCGCGAAGGTGGACAGCTGGTTCTCCCGCAGCGGGTTGGCCATGCGGACCCGCGGGAAGTAGAG
>SKPY01000547.1 GCA_007119305.1 Nitriliruptorales bacterium | reverse complement strand
TGACGTGACACCAGTGGCACGAGGCGTACCCGACGGACAGGAAGACGGGCACGTCCCTGCGACGCGCTTCCTCGAACGCCTCGTCGCCCCAAACCCGCCAGTCGACGGGGTTCTCGGCGTGCTGGCGCAGGTACGGTGAGGCCGCGTTGGCCAGCTCGTTTGCCACTGGTGGATCACCCCCTTATCGGGTTCCGCGCGCTGCATCCGGATGGTTGCGTGGTCGTGGGCAGGGCCTCCCACGCGCGTGTCCCTGCAACCCTACTGGTCGACGCCGGCGTTCATCAGCGGCGGTGCAAGGCGCGCGACCGGCGCCAAGGTCGGGTCGTGGTCTGGGCGGGGGCGGCGGTTGGGTTGTCATCCGCTGAAGGATGACCGCGGCGCATGGCAGCTCATTTCACGGCCTGTATGCTAACATTCATGTTATGAAATCTTCGCCGCCGTCGGTGCTGCCGCTACTGCGCTCCGAGACGCAGGGCCGCCTGCTCGACGCCCTCCTGGCCGAACCGGGCCGGGAGTGGACGCTGCGCGAGCTCGCTGACCAGCTCGGGGTGTCGCCGGCGACGGTGATGCGCGAGGTTGACCGCGCCGAGCAGGCCGGGATCGCCACCAGCCGACGCCTGGGCAACACTCGCCTCGTGGCCGCGGACTCCGACAGCCCGCTCATCGAGCCGCTGCGGCAGCTGCTCACCCCCACCTTCGGGGTCCCGCGGGTGCTGTTTGAGGAGTTCGCCGACATCGACGGCGTCGAGGAGGTGCATGTGGTCGGATCGTGGGCGGCGGCATGGCACGGAGAGCCGCGCGCGGTTGGTGACCTCGACGTGCTCGTCATCGCCGAGCACGCCGACCGGGCCGCGTTGTACGACGCGGCGGACCGCGCGGAGCGGCGCCTGGGCCGACCGGTGGACGTGATCGTGCGCTCCCCGGCGCAGTGGCACGCAGAGCCCGCCGGGGACCCGTGGGTCGCCGAGGTGCGGCAGCGCCCGATCGTCACGGTGACCCGGGCAGCGACGCAGGCAGAGGGGGGTCGTGGATGAGCTTTTGGCAGGGCGGCCGCGCGGCCATCGAGCGGCTGCTCGAGGAAGGCCGGCTCGAGCGGCTGCAGCAACCGGCGGCGCTGGAATGGGGCGCACAGCAGCTCGGCGTGTGCGAACGGCAGCTCGACAGTGCCCGCACGGTCGCCGATGGCGACCCCGACAGCGCGTTCACGCTGGCGTATGACGCCGCCCGCAAGGCCGCGGCGGTCCTGCTGCAGATGCAGGGGTTGCGGGCACGTGCCCAGGGATCGCATGCCACAGTGGCGGAAGCGGCCGCCGAGCAGTTCGACGGGCCGTTCGAGCGGCTCAACCGCTACCGGCGCATGCGGCACACGGTGGAGTACCCGACACCCCACGACGCCGGCGTGGCCGAGGAGGACGTTGCGGTGGCGCTTGGTGACGCGGCTGCGATGGTCGAGACGGCGCGGCAGTTGGTTGCCAGCGGACGGCTCGCACCATGGCGCAGCTGATCGCCAGCACAGAGCTGGTCGGCTGCCCGTGGCGTGGTCATTGCGGCGGGGCCTCGAGATCCATGATCGGCCGGACCTCCACGGTCCCTCGCTTGGCGGCCGAGCACCTGGCAGCCCAGTCGAGCGCCGTGTCGAGGTCGGGCACGTCAATGACGTCGAAGCCACCGAGCACCTCGCGCGTCTCGGCGAACGGCCCATCGGTGACGATTGGCTCGCCGCCCCTGACCCGAACTGTCGTCGCGGTCTGAGACGGCTGCAGCGCGTCGCCGGCGAGGTGGACGCCGGCCTTCTTGATGGCGTCGTCGTAGGCGAACCATTCCGCCATTTCGGCGTCGGTCTCCTCCTGGGACGGCTGCTCGGTCGGCTCCTCGCCGTAGTACAGCAGCAGGTCGTGCATGTGACCCTCCTCGAGTCCAGGGCGGCCGCGTGCCGCCTCACCAGGGAAGACGAACAAGGGGTCGCGGCATCGACAGGCCGGCGGGTGTCCACCGCGCGGGTCGATGATCTCGTTGATCGGCGCGACCGGCCTCGGCCTCGAGGCCGCCGCGGAGCAGGCGCCCGACGCGCCAGCGCTCGCCGGGCAGGGCCAGAACGGGCAGTCGCCGCTGGCGCTGGAGCGCTCCACCACCACCGTGTCACCGCTGCGTGCGCAAGCACCATCCGCCGGCCGCAAGCGCGTGCTCGAAGTCGCCCGCCAATCCATCGGCGAGGCGCTCACGTCCCTCGACGCGTGAACCGGAGCGCGTGGCTACCGTTCGAGACCAGCCCCAGGTGGGGCTACGGCCGGCGGTGGGGGTGCTTGGGTGGGCGCAGCAGTCGGGAGCAGTTGGCGTCGACGTCGCTGCGCCGCGGGCGGGCCCGGTCGACGTCGCTGCGTCGCGGCGGCGGGGGCCCCAAGGTCGATGCGTGGCGGGCTGGGGCGGCCCCGCCCTGGGGGGTCAGGGCGGGGGTGGGGGGATGCGGATGGTGCGGCAGGCCGGTGCGCCGGCGCCCGCGGGCGGTCGCAGGCGCCCGTGGGGGCGTTGGCCCTGCACTGCTGCGCCCGTGGTCTCGTACATACGTTCGAGTATGCAGGCATAGCCGTGTCTGTTCAACGTTTTCCATGTGGATAACCCGTTGCTTTGCAGCTCTTGCCGGGCCGTGTCCCAGGCGCCGGGTGGCACCCCGAGCAGCCCGCGGTGCAGCGGCGGGGCCCTCGAGGGCCCGCAGCGGCTCGGCCCGTCGCGCGGCGATGGCGTCCAGCGCCTCCACGTCCGGTCCGGCGCCGGACCAGATGCGCAGCGGACGCACGATGCGCTGGTTGGTCACGGGCACGTCGGTGGGGCGGCATGCCCACCACAGCGGCAGCTCGGCGAGCCCGTGGCGTTCGAGCATGGCGAGCGCAGATGACCCACGGCGGTGGCTGGTGAGCGTGCCGGTCTGGTCGACCACGAGCGCATCGACGGTCGCGACCGGTCGACGGGGATGCATTCGCCCGGGCGTACCACGACCAGATCCCCGGCGGCGACCTGCTCGACCGCCACCTCGACCTCCTGTCCGTCGCGGATGACCCGCGCCACCGCCGGTGCGAGGTCGGCGAGCGCGCGGATGGCCTGGCGGGAGCGCAGGCAGCACGGCTCCTGGCTGCCGAGGTCCCCTCAGTGCGCGCTGCCCGGACCTCGCACCCGGTGGAGCCGCACGGTGGCGCGCGCTAGGCTCGTTGCAACCGCACCACAGCCCGCCCGTTAGGTGAGGCTCCTGCGGGGATGACGTGACTGCCACCCAGCAACGTCCAGAGACGCCGATGGGTCAGCAGGCGCTACCGAACGAAGGTTCCGCCTAGCGCAGTCCGGGCTCCGCCCTGGTCCCCGCAGTGCTGAAGCCCGACGACTGGGTGGCACTCGGCGGCTGGCTCGAGCAGCCATGCTCGGCGCCCAAGACGCCCCTCACGGCCTCCCGTCGCTGTCGGGCGGCCGCTCGCCAGGCGGGTCGGTGACCGCGACGTGGAACCAGGCGACCGAGGAGCTCCACGATGCCCACGCTGTCTGACCGCATCCGGACCCACGACGTCCCGCGCCTGCGCGCGTGGCTCGCCGAGACCGGCACGCTCGACATCGCCGACGAGTTCGCGCGCCTCGAACCCGGCGAGCGTGCGGTGCTGTTCCGGCTGCTCGACAAGGACCGCGCGCTGGCCGTGTTCGAGGCCCTCGACCCCATCCACCAGCAGGAGCTGCTCGAGGCGCTGCGCGCCGATCAGGTCCGCGAGCTCGTCGAGGAGATGGATCCCGACGACCGGGCGCGCCTGCTCGACGAGATGCCGGCGAAGGTCGCCAACCGCCTGCAGCAGGGGCTGAGCCAGGCGGAGCGCCAGAAGACGTCCGTGCTGCTCGGCTATCCGCCGGAGTCCGCCGGGCGGATCATGACCCCCGAGTACGTGAGCCTGCGGGCGTCGATGACGTCCACCGACGCGCTCGCCAAGGTGCGGCGCAGCGGCGGGGAGGTCGTGACGCTGCGGGTGCTGCCGGTCACCGACGACCAGCGGCGGCTCGTCGGGGTGGTCGACCTGCCGCGCCTCGTCACCGCCGCGCCGTCCACGCGGGTCGGCGACCTCATGCGCACGGAGGTGCACTCGGTCACGGTCGACGCCGACCAGGAGGTGGCGGCGCGCCTGATCCAGGAGGCCGACCTCATCGCGCTGCCCGTCGTGGACGCCGAGAACCGCCTGGTCGGCATCATCACCGTCGACGACGCGATGGAGGTCCTCGAAGCCGAGGAGACCGAGGACATCATCCGCAGCGGCGGTGCCGAGCCGCTCGAGCGCCCCTACCTCGCAGCGAACGTGGTGTTCCTGGCGCGCAAGCGCGCGGTCTGGCTGCTGCTGCTGGGCGTCGCCGCCGTGCTCACCGTCAACGTCTTGCAGGCGTTCGAAGACACGCTCGAGGCGATCGTGACGCTGGCGCTGTTCATCCCCCTGCTCATCGACACCGGCGGCAACTCCGGCTCCCAGGCCGCGACCGTGGTCATCCGCGCCATGGCGGTGGGTGAGGTGCGCTTCCGTGACCTGCCCCGGGTCGTCAGCCGCGAGCTGACCGTGGGCATCGCCCTGGGTGCGATGCTCGCGGCCGTCGCCTTCCCGCTCGTGACGCTGTTCTTCGGCAGCGCCTTCGCGACGGTCGTCTCCCTCACGCTCGTCACGATCTGCACTTGGGCCACGTTCGCGGGCGCGCTGCTGCCGATGGTGGCCAAGCGCGTCGGCATCGACCCCGCAGTGGTGTCGGCCCCGCTGATCACGACGCTGGTCGACGCTACGGGGCTCATCATCTACTTCCTCATCGCCCGGGCCGTCTTCGCCGCCGAGCTGGCCGACGGCGCGGGCACGCTCGCCGGACTCCTCGGCTGAACCCGGCGGCCAGTGGATGCTTGCCTCGGCGGGTGCGGTCGTCGAGCATGCCACCAGCGCGACGAGCAGGGATGGTGCAGGGGTGAGCAGGTTCGACACGACCGACACCGCCTCGGCATGGCTGTCGGCGTCGGAGCTCGACGAGGTGCGCGACCGGGTGCCGATCGTGTACGTCGAGGCCGTCCCGGTGCGCCTCGACCACCTCGGCCGGGTCACCCACGTCGGCCTGCTGCTGCGGGCGCGCCCCGACGGCACGGTCAGCCGCGCGCTGGTGTCGGGCCGGGTGCTCCTCGGCGAGACGCTCCGCGAGGCCCTGTGGCGCCACCTCACCAAGGACCTCGGGCCGGACAGCGATCCCCAGGTGCCGGCCTCCCTCGTCCCGTTCACCATCGCCGAGTACTTCCCCGCCGCCGCCCGCACGGGCTTCCACGATCCCCGCCAGCACGCGGTCGCGCTGTGCTACGTCGTGGCGGTCGCCGGCGAGTGCAAGCCCGCGCAGGATGCGCTCGACTTCCGCTGGCTCGCGCTCGACGAGGCGCTGCGCCCCGAGGTCGCCGCGGAGATGAGCGGTGGCCACGACAGGCTCGTGCGGCTCGCCGCCGCGCACGTCCAGCGCCTGCCCTGATCAGGCCCTTGCGTAGTCGAACGTGCGTTCGCTAGCGTGGTGCCGTGGTCCGCACTCTGGCTGAGCTGCAGCGCGCGCCGGGCGCCCCCGCCCCGGCGGCTGCCCCCGCCTTGCCCTTCGCCGTGGAACGGCTGCGCATGTTCGACGCCCCCGAGTTCCGGGGCATGACCTTCGTCGAGGTGGAGGCCAAGACCGCGCTCAACCGGGTGCGGGGGATGCCGTTCGCCTGGTCGATCAACCCCTACCGCGGCTGCTCGCACGCCTGCAGCTACTGCTTCGCCCGGCCCACCCACGCCTACCTCAACCTCTCGCCCGGTGCGGACTTCGAGCGGACCGTCGTGGTCAAGACGAACGTGGCCGAGGTCCTGCGCCGTGAGCTCGCTCGCCCGAGCTGGCGGGGCGAGCGGGTGGCGCTGGGCACGAACACCGACCCGTACCAGCGCGGCGAGGGGCGGTACGCGCTCATGCCGGGCATCATCGACGCGCTCACCGACGCGCGCACCCCGTTCTCGATCCTCACCAAGGGCACGCTCATCACCCGTGACCTGGATCGGCTCGCCGCGGCGGCCGGGCTGACCGAGGTGGGGTGCGCGCTCACGGTCGGCATGCTCGACGAGCGGCTGTGGCGCGCGGCCGAGCCCGGCACCCCCGCACCGCGCGCCCGGCTCGAGGCCGTCGCGCGGCTGAACCAGGCCGGGGTGCCGACGGGGGTCATGCTCGCGCCGGTCATGCCGGGGTTGAACGACGACCGGGAGCAGCTCGCTGCGCTCGTGGACGCCGCGGCCGCTGCGGGCGCGACGCACATCACCCCGATCGTGCTGCACCTGCGCCCCGGCGTGCGCGAGCTGTTCCTGCCGTGGCTGCGCACGCACCACCCAGGGCTCGTCGCACGCTACGAGGAGCTCTACCAGGGCCCGAACGCCGCGCTCGGCTACCGCCGCCGCATCGAGCGGTTCATCTGCGCCCGTCGGCGGGCTGCGTGGCGGCGCCACGGGCGCCCGGCGGCGCGCGTGCGGGCGGACCCCGCAGAGGCGGGACGCCCTGGTGGGCCCGGAGCCACGGCCGGCGGCGCGGGTCAGGCTACGCCTGCGCCCCCGCTGCAGCTGCGACTGCTGTGAGGGCGTTGCGTGCCACCTTCGTCGCGCCACCGGCGGCTGTCTCGCTGACGACCAGCTCGAGTGCGGCCTCGGCGTCGACGGGCCGCGCGAAGAGGTAGCCCTGCGCGAACGCACAACCCCAGCGCCGCAGGATGTCGGCCTGCTCGGAGCGCTCGACCCCTTCGGCGATGGGGGCGAGGCCGAGGTTGTCGGCGAGCTTCACGATCGCGTGCGCCAGCGCCCCCTCCTCCGGTCCGGCGTCGATGCGTGAGATGAACGAGCGGTCGACCTTCAGGAAGTCGAGCGGGAAGTCGCGCAGGTACGACAGCGACGAGTAGCCGTTGCCGAAGTCGTCCACGGCGATGCGCATCCCCGCCCCGCGCAGCGCGTCGAGGACGGCGCGGGCCGCCTTCACGTCGCGCATCATCGCGGTCTCGGTGATCTCCAGGATCAGCGCGCTCGCGGGCACGCCGGCCTCGGCCAGGGCCCGGTGCACCGCGGGGATCAGCTCCTGGTCGGTGAGCTGCTCCGCCGACAGGTTGACGCACATGGCCAGCGGTGCGGGGCCGGTGGAGCAGGCCCGCAGCCTGGCGAGCTGGCGGACGGCTGCAGCCACCACCCATCGGCCCAACGGCACGATGAGCCCGTCCTCCTCGGCCAGCGGCAGGAACGCGGCTGGCGCGAGCAGCCCCCGCTGCGGGTGGCGCCAGCGCAGCAGCGCCTCGAACGCGGTGATCCGCTGATCGGCGAGGCGGATGACCGGCTGGTAGACGAGCTCGAACTCGTCACGGGCAAAGGCGGCGCGCAGCTCCGAGCGCAGCTCGAGCTTGCTGACGGCGGCACGGTGCATCGCCGGGTCGAACAGCGCGACGCGGGCCTTGCCCGCATCCTTCGCGGCGTACATCGCGAGATCCGCATCGCGCAGCAACCGCCCGACGTCGCGCTCGCTGCCGTCAGCCACGACGACGCCGCCGCTCGCGTGCACGCCCACCTCCCGGCCCTCGAGGCGGCACGGCTGCTCCAGGGTGGACAGCGCGCGCTCGCACAGGGCCACTGCCTCCTCCCGGTCGCGCAGGTCCTCGAAGAGCAGGCCGAACTCGTCGCCGCCGAGGCGTGCCACCGTGTCCGTCTCGCGGGTCGCCTCCTGGAGGCGGCGGGCGGCGGTGCGCAGGAGCGCGTCGCCCGCGCGGTGCCCGAGGCTGTCGTTCACGGTCTTGAAGTCGTCGAGGTCGACGAAGGCGAGCGCGACGAGCCGCCCGCTGCGCCGGGCGCGGCCCAACGCCTGCGCGGCGCGGTCGATGAACAGCGAGCGGTTGGGCAGGTCCGTCACCGCGTCGTGGAAGGCGCGATAGGTGACTTCGTCCTCGAGCGCACGCCGCTCGGAGATGTCGCGCGCGACGAGGACGAGGCGCGGCGGCGCGGACGGCTCGACGAGGCGGCTCCCCGTGATCTCGACCGTGCGCCAGGAGCCGTCTACGTGTCGCAGCCGGCACTCGATCGGCGACCGCGCCTCGTCGATGGCCGACCATTGCACCGGCACGAGGTCTTTGTCGTCGGGGTGCAGCAGCACACGAGCGGGCGCACCGACGAGGTCGACGGCCGCATATCCCAGCAGCCGCCGGATCGACGGGCTCACGTACTCGAGCTGTCCCTCGACGTTGAGGATCGCGATCGTGTCCCACAGGTTGTGCACGACACTGCGGAAGCGCTCGTCAGCCTCCCGGCGCTCGAGCGCCAATCCGACGGTGAGGCTGAGCCGCTCGAGCGCGTAAACGAGATCCTCGGGCAGATCCTGCTCGCTCGCGACCACGAAGAGGCCTCCGAGCGTGCCGCGGGGGCAGATGGGCGCCAGCGCCGCCGCGCGACAGCGGGGTTCGAGGCCCAGACGGCGCTCCACGGCTTGCGCCTCCTCGGCACCGAGCACGAGGCCCCGTCCGGCTTCGAGCGTCGTGAGGATCTCCGCCGGCACGGCGCTGAGCGCGACCCGGTCCACCCCCCGGTGGCACTGCTCGGCGGTGGCTGCTGCCCGTTCGAGATGCGCGCCCTCGAGCAGCCACAGCTGCCCGTGCCCGCTGACGGGGAAGCTGGCTGTGAGCGCATCCAGCGCCTCGAGCGCTGCCGCGCAGACGTGCGCGCGGTCCTCGCTCGCTACCAGGCGCTCGCCCGCGCGGGTGAGGATCTCGCCGACCTCGAGGTGGCGCTCGTAGTCCCGCAGCGTCCTGGCAACCAGCCCAATGACCGCCGCGGACAGCACCACGCCGAGGCGCAGGCCGACCGTGGCAGGGGCGGTCAGCGCTGCGGGCCCGTGCGCGAGCGCGAGCCCCACGTCGTAGCCGACGAGGTAGACCACCGTCGCGAGCGCGAATGTCCGCCCAGAACCGTGCAGGGCGCGTAGCCAGAGGCTGGCGAACAGGACGCCGTAGGGGGGCGTGCCGGTTGCCAGGGTGAGCGCCACGAGGCCGCCGGCGACGAGCACGTCACCCGCCGGGCGTGGTCTGCCCGCGCGGTGCAGGCGCCAGGCCCAGCCGGCGAGCAGGGTCAGCACCGCCGCCGCGGCGGCCCTGTCCGTCGGCGTGCCGGCAGACCACCACACGGTCGGCAGCGAGGTGGCGGCGTAGGCGGTGAGCGCGAGCAGCAGGAACAGCCGCCGGATGTGGTCGACGGGGGAGCGGGCGTCGCCCACGAGGCGTGCGAGCGCACGGGCCGGGAACCCGCGCGGGATGCGCGGGCGATCCGGCGCCGCAGGCGGGGGCCGCCGGTGCGCCGTTGTCGTCTTCATGTCGTCCTCGTCCACCCCGTTCGACGGCGGCGCTTCGCCCTTACGTCGGATGCAGGGAGCGCCGACCTGAGGCCCTTGCTCGAGCGCGGCGTCCTAGACTCATGGCAGCCGAGGGCAAAGGAGCGCAGATGGGTCGCGACATCGACGCCATCGAGTTCTCGCGGGAGGACCGTGCGCGCTACCGCGCGAAGGTGAAGGCCAACCTGCAGGCGTTCGCCGATCTGGTCGCCGCCCGCCGCTTCGAGGTTGGTCGCCGCCTGCTCGGCGTGGAGATGGAGCTCTACCTCACCGACGCCGACGGCAACGTCATGCCGATCAACTCCGAGGTGCTGGCGGCGCTGGCGAGCGAAGACTTCCAGACGGAGCTCGCGCAGTTCAACATGGAGTTCGCGCTCGCGCCCAAGCGCCTGGTGGGCGACGTGTTCCGCCACATCGAGGATGAGCTGCGCACCTCGCTCGAACGCGCGCACACGCGGGCGCGGGCCTTCGACGCGCAGGCGATGATCATCGGCATCCTGCCCACCCTCACCGACTTCGACGTCACCGAGCACAACCTGTCGGCCAACCCCCGCTACAAGGCGCTGAACGACATGATCCTGTCGGCGCGTGGCGAGGACATCGTCATCCGCATCGAGGGTGACGAGACGCTCGAGGTGACCGCGAACACGATCCTGTTCGAGGCGGCCTGCACGTCGATGCAGCTGCACCTGCAGGTGGACCCCGACGACTTCGCGCGGTTCTGGAACGCGGCGCAGGCGCTGTCGGCGCCGCTGGTGGCGGTGGGCGCCAACTCGCCGTTCTTCCTCGGCAAGCAGCTGCACCACGAGACGCGCATCGCGCTGTTCGAGCAGTCGATCGACACCCGCACGGAGGAGCTGGCGAGCCAGGGGGTGCGGCCCCGGGTGTGGTTCGGCGAGAAGTGGCTGCGCGAGGGCGTCTTCGAGCTGTTCGACGAGAACGTGCGCTACTTCCCCGCGCTGCTGCCGATCTGCGACGACGAGGATCCGCAGGAGATGCTGCGTG
>SKPY01000352.1 GCA_007119305.1 Nitriliruptorales bacterium | reverse complement strand
GCGGCCACGGTGGAGCCCCGGGCGGGGGCTGGCGCGCCCAGCGTGGAGCCCGGGGCGCGGCCCAGCGTGCGCACCGTGGGGCCCGATCAGCGTGACGCCGGGCCTGCGCAACCCCCGCCCGCCATCACCGCGCGGGGAGCGGTGCTGTGGGAGCCAGCCGACGACAGCGTGCTGTACGAGCGTGACGCCGGGGTCGGGCGTCCGATGGCGTCCACGACGAAGATCATGACCGTCCTGCTCGCGCTCGAAGCCGGTGCGGTGCAGGACACGGTTACGGTCTCCCCGGCGGCTGCCGCGCTCGGCGAAGCGACCCTCCACCTCACCGCGGGGCAGCAGGTCCCGATGGAGAGCCTCGTCGCCGGCCTGCTGCTGCGCAGCGGCAACGACGCGGCACTCGCGGTCGCCGAGCACGTCGCCGGCAGCGAGGAGGAGTTCGTCGCGGCGATGAACGCCCGTGCCCGCGAGCTCGAGCTGCACGAGACCTGGTTCGTGAACGCGAGCGGTCTCACCAACGACCCGGGACACCGCGCAGCCCCGCTCGAGCTCGCTCGGCTCGCAGCCGTCGCGATGGAGCACGAGGTCTTCGCGCGCTACGCAGGCGCGGCGACGGCCACGGTCCCCGGCCTCGGCCCGATGTCCAACCGCAACGAGCTGCTCGGCGACTATCCGGGTGCGACCGGAGTCAAGACGGGCTACACGCGCCTGGCGGGCCTGTGCCTGGTCGCGAGTGCGGAGCGTGACGGGCGGACGCTCTACGCGGTGGTGCTCGACAGCGACGACAGCTTCGCCGACACCGCCGCGCTGCTCGACTGGGGCTTCGAGGCCTTCCAACGTGTCGAACCCGTGGCCGCCGACGCCGAGGTGACGCGCTACCGCTGGGCCGACGCGGACGTGCCGCTCGTGCTCGGCGAGCCTCTCGGCCGCACGCTTGGCGCTGACGCGCAGATCACGTGGCGCACCGTGCTGGACCCGATGGCGCAGCGTCCCGTGGAGCGGGGCACCCGACTCGGCACGGCCGAGCTGCGCGCTGACGGGGCGCTCGTCGCGGAGGTGCCGCTGCTCACGGACGCCGCTGCCGGGGCGCCACCCACCTACGACGGCGCGGCGCAGGTGGGCGGTGGGGTGCAGGAGGCGCTGCGCGCGTTTGCCCGCCTCGCCGTGGTCGATCGGGCCCCGTGAGCACGCCCGGACCCGATTGTCGCTCCGGAAGGGGGCACGTAGACTCGCCGCAAGAGGCGATGAGAAGGAGCCGCTGGTGATCGAGCTGGAGCTCGTCGGGGTGCGGGTGGAGCTGCCTCACAACCAGCCGATCGTGCTGTTGAAGGAGCGGGAGGGGGAGCGCTTCCTGCCCATCTGGATCGGGGCGGTCGAAGCGACCTCGATCGCGTTCGCGCTGCAGGGGGTCGTCACCGCGCGGCCCATGACGCATGACCTCATGCGCGACCTGCTGTCCAACCTGTCGGTGGAGGTGGAGCGCATCGTCGTGACCGAGCTGCGTGACGGCACGTTCTACGCCGAGATCCGGATGACCCAGGACGGCGATTCGATCGTGGTCTCGTCGCGCCCGTCGGACGCGATCGCGCTGGCGGTGCGCGCCACCGTGCCGATCTACGCCGCCGAAGCCGTGCTCGACGAGGCCGGCATCGAGATCGAGGACGAGGACGAGGACGAGGTCGAGCGCTTCAAGGAGTTCCTCAACTCGGTGAGCCCCGAGGACTTCAAGTAGCCGGCGGCCGCAGACGCCGTTGACGGCCCATCCCCCTCGGCGTACGCTCATCGTCCCTGGATAATTCCACGGGTGCAATACTCTTCCCCGAGCCCCAGGAGGCCGCCGTGACGCGGACCAACCGCTACCTCCGTGACATCCCCCTGCCTGGCCTCGAGGACGGCCCGACGGGCTACCGGGGACCGAACGTGTGCCGGATCGTGGGCATCACCTACCGCCAGCTCGACTACTGGGCGACGACTGGCCTCGTGAAGCCGTCGGTGCGCGACGCCGTCGGGTCCGGCTCCCAGCGGCTGTACAGCTTCGAAGACATCCTCCTGCTGCGGATCATCAAGCGCCTGCTCGACACCGGCGTGTCGCTGCAGCGCATCCGGGCGGCCATCGACTACGTCCGCGAACGTGGCCTGGACCTGCGGCACGTCACGTTGATGAGCGACGGCCAGACCGTCTACGCCGCCGACGACCAGCAGCAGGTGATCGACATCCTGAACCGGGGTCAGGGGGTCTTCGCGATCGCGGTCGACCCGCTCTACGAGGAGCTCGAAGCCGAGGTCAGCGCGCTGCCCGCCGAGCGCGCGGCCCCGCCGGTGTCGCGCGCTGGCGCGACAGGCCACGAGGCCGCCGCGGGGCAGTAGGCTGCGGGGCGCTGTCCGCCACAGGAGGAGCAACCCGTGGAGTTCGCCCCGCACACGCCCGCCGACGTCGAGGCGATGCTCGCCGCGCTCGGCAAGGATGACCTCGACGAGCTGTTCGCGCACATCCCGGAGACCCTGCGCGTCACGGGCACGGTCGACCTGCCGGACGGGCGCACCGAGGACGAGGTCACGCAGCACCTGACCGGGCTCGCGGCACGCAACCAGGCGGGTGGGGTGTGCTTCGCCGGCGGGGGCGCCTACGACCACTACGTGCCCGCCGTCGTGCCGGCGCTCATCTCCCGCGGTGAGCTGCTCACCAGCTACACGCCCTATCAACCAGAGGTCAGCCAGGGCATGCTCCAGGCCCTGTTCGAGTACCAGACCGCGATCGCGGAGCTGACCGGCCTGCCGGTGTCCAACGCGAGCCTGTACGACGGCGGGAGCGCCGTCGCCGAGGCCGTGGCGATGGCCTGCGCGGCGACCCGGCGCAGCCGGACGCTCCTGTCGCAAGCGCTCGACGCGCCGTCGCGCACGATCGTGCGGACCTACGCGCACCCGCTGCGGCGACCCGTCGAGGAGCGCGCCTACGGCGCTGACGGGCGCACCCCGGTGGCCGACGTCCCCGACGACGTGGCCGCGGTCGTCCTCTCCCAGCCCAACGCGCTCGGCGTGATCGAGGACGTACGGGCGCACGCGGCCGCCGCGCACGCCGCGGGCGCCAAGCTGATCGTGAAGCTGGAGGCCACGAGCGTGGGGCTGCTGCCCACGCCGGGCAGCCAGGGCGCCGACCTCGTCGTGGGGGAGGGGCTGCCGCTGGGCCAGGGCCTCGCCTACGGGGGCCCCACGTTCGGCTTCCTCGGGTGCACGAGCGACCAGGTGCGGCGTGTCCCCGGCCGCATGGTGGGCGAGACGGTCGACGCGCACGGGACACGCGGCTACGTCATGACCCTGCGGGCCCGCGAGCAGGACATCCGCCGCGAGCGCGCCACCAGCAACATCTGCACCAACCAGACGCTGTGCGCGGTGGCCGGGCTCGTCTACCTCACCTGGCTCGGGCGTGGCGGGCTCGTCGAGCTCGCACGCACGTGCCTGGCGCGGGCACGCCACGCCGCCGAACGCCTGACGGCGGTGCCCGGCGTGTCGCTGGCGGTCGAGGGGCCGTTCTACAAGGAGTTCGCGCTGCGCCTCGACGTCGATGATCCCGGCACGGTCCAGCGGAGGCTGCTCGAGGCCGGCTACCTCGTCGGGCCGGTCGTGCCCGACGGCGCCGCCGCCGGGGCCGTGCTCGTCGCCCTCACCGAGCGGCGGACCGCCGCCGACGTCGAGGGCCTGGCCGTGGCGCTGGAGACCACGATGAAGGAGCTCGTCTGATGCCGGTCCTCGGCGATCCCCGTGCACCCGAGCCCACGGTCTTCGACAAGTCACGGCCCGGCCGGCGCGCCGCCGCGCTCCCGCCGCTCGACGTCCCGGCCGTCGACCCCGCCGACGCGTTGGCGGACGTCGAGCTCGCCACCGAGCCGCCGCTGCTGCCCGAGCTGGGCGAGCTCGACCTCGTGCGGCACTTCACGCGGCTGTCGCAGCGCAACCACGGCATCGACATCGGCTTCTACCCCCTCGGCTCCTGCTCGATGAAGTACAACCCGCGGATGTCCGAGGCGATCGCGGGCCAGCCTGCGTTCCGCGACGTCCACCCGTGGGCACCCGACGAGGCGGTGCAGGGCACGCTCGGCGTCCTCGCCGAGCTCGAGACGTGGCTGTGTGAGCTCACGGGACTGCACCGGGCGACGTTCCAGCCTGCAGCCGGCGCCCACGGTGAGCTGTGCGGGCTCATGCTGTTCCGGGCCTACCACGAGGACCGGGGTGATGCCCGGCGGACGGTGATCGTGCCCGACTCGGCGCACGGCACGAATCCCGCGAGCGCCGCGATGTGCGGCTACGACGTCGTCACCGTGCCGAGCGGTCCGAACGGGCTCGTCGACGTGGATGCGCTCGAGGGCGCCGTCGACGAGCAGACCGCGGGGATCATGCTCACGAACCCGAACACGCTGGGGCTGTTCGAGGTGGAGATCGAGCGCATGAGCCGTCTCATGGAGGACGTCGGCGGGCTCATGTACTACGACGGCGCGAACTTCAACGCCATCTGCGGGCGCGTGCGGCCGGGCCGGATGGGCTTCGACGTCGTGCACCTGAACGTCCACAAGACGTTCGCGACGCCGCACGGCGGCGGCGGGCCAGGGGCCGGCCCGGTGGTGGTCAGCGAACGGCTGGCACCCTACCTGCCCGCCCCGGTGCTCGCCCGCCGCGACGACGGGACGCTGTTCTGGGACCACGACCGGCCGCAGAGCATCGGCCGGCTGCACGGCTTCCACGGCAACACGCTCGTGCTCGTGCGGGCCCTCGCGTACCTGCTCGCCCACGGCGGGGACGGCCTCGCACAGATGGCGGCCAAAGCGGTGCTGAACGCCAACTACGTTGCGCAGGGCATCACGGACGTGCTGCCCCTGGGCTACCCCCACCACCAGCCGATGCACGAGTTCGTGTCGACCGCCAAGGCGCTCAAGGCGCACGGGGTCCGCGCGCTCGACGTGTCGAAGCGCCTCATCGACCACGGCTTCCACCCGCCGACGAACTACTTCCCTTTGATCGTCGACGAGGCGCTCATGATCGAGCCCACGGAGACCGAGTCCCGCGAGACGCTGGACGCGTTCATCGTCGCGCTGCGAGCCATCTGCGCCGAGGCCGCCGCTGACCCCGATGCGCTGCACGCGGCGCCGACCACCACGCCGGTGGGGCGGCTCGACGAAGGCCGGGCAGGACGCCATCTCGTCCTGCGCTGGGAGCCTGCCGCAGGCGACGACGGCTGACCCGGCCGCCTCCCCAAGACCTGCGGACGGTGGCGGACCACGGGGTCCGCGTACACTCCGGCGGGTCGACGTGGTTCCTGCAGCCAGCGGCGAACGGCGGCGAGGCATGGTGACCAGGGTGCGCGCGCAGGGGACGTCGGCCAGGGGTGCGGGGCCGGGCCGGCAGGGCGGTCTGCGGCGGGCCGGCGTGGCGCTGCTGCTCCTCGGCCTGGTCGCGACGGTCGCGCTGCTCGTGCGGCCGTCGCCCCAGCTGGTGGTCGACGGGCGTCCCGACGGGACGCTGCCGGCGCCCGAACCCGGTGACGCGGTCGCGATCTGGATCGACGAGGACCCGGTGCTCGTCGTGCACGACCGCGACGGCGAGCTGCACGCAGTCGACGCGCGGGTCCACTACCCCGGGATCGGGGTGCACGTCGCCGTGCGCTGGTGCCGCCCGGCGCAGGCGCTCATCACCGCCCGCACCGGCACCCGGTTCGCGCCGCACGGCCAGTGGATCGGCGGCAGGGGCGCCCCGCCCGGGCTCGGCGGCTACGAGACCGAGCGCATTCGCGGCGAGGTGGCGTTCGGGGACCGGCTGGAAGGCGACCGCTTCGACGGCACGTCCGCGGGCACCGTCGACGGACCGGTCTGGCGCTGCCTCGACGGCCGGGTCGACCCGGCGGCGGTGGTGCAGCACGACCTCGACGCGCACGCCCACCTGACACCCGAGGAGGCAGCCGCTGCCGGCACCGCCGAGCGCCGCCTCGTGCACGGCAGCCTCGTGCTGCGTGAGGGTGAGCCGGCCCGCCTGTGCGCGGAGCTGGCCGGCAGCGCGCGGCGCAGCTGCAGCCCCGACGCACCGCCGGTGGACGGGCTGCAGGCGCCTGAGGTCCTGTCGCTCGCGGTGGTCGAGACGGGCGTGTGGCGCGCAGCGCTCGAGGACGGCCGCGTCACGCGGCTGACGCTGCTCGAGGGGGAGGAGGGCTTCGCGTGGCGGGCGCCGAGCGCGGCGGAGCCCCCCAGCGACTTCGGGCACGCACGCAGCGTCCTGGTCGGCAAAGGCTTCGTGCAGGTCCCCGCGCTCGACCGGGCGTACGGCGAGCCGCTCGCCGAGCCCCTCGCGGCGGGCGTCTACGAGCTGCGCCTGGACAACCACGCCGAGGAACGCCACACGCTGGTCAACACGCGCCTCGGGGTGCAGCTCGAGGCCGAGCCGGGGATGCGTGCCGCCACCGACGTCGAGCTCGATCCGGGCGAGCACGTCTTCCACTGCGCCCTACCGGGTCATCGTGCGGCCGGGATGCAGGTGCGCCTGAGGGTCGACTGACCCCACCGCGTCCTGCGGGGGAAAGGCCGGAGGCGTGGCCGACCCGCCCTGGGCACCCTGTGGGCAGATCCTGTCTTGACCCCGGTCGAAGACTTTGTTACAGTGTGAAACATATCAGCCGTCAGCGCAGAGAGGCGGCGGTGTGGACACCGGGCAGCGTCGCGGGACGCGGGTGGCGTCCAGCCAGAGCGCCCGCCAGGTCAACCTGCGGAGCGTCCTGCGGACGCTCGCAGCCGGGGAGGCGGACAGTCGCGCGAGCCTCGCCAGAGTGACGGGGATGGCCCGGCCCACGGTGACGCGACTCGTCGCCGAGCTGCTCGACAGCGGGCTGGTGGCCGAGGTCGGCACCGGTAGCTCGGACGGCGGCAAGCCACCCAGGTTGCTCGCCGTCAACCGCTCGGCCCGCCAGGTCGTGGCGATCGACCTGAGCCGGCGTCCGCTCGTCGCCACGCTCGCCGACCTGGCCGGGACGGAGAGCGCGCGGCACACGGTCGGCGGGGCGCACACCGCAGGCGACAGGCTCGTCGCTGCCGTCGTCGACGTCGTGTCCGATCTGGCGCCGCGGGCCACCGCGCCCGTCGCCGGGGTGGGTGTCGCCACGCCGGGGCTTGTGACCCGAGACGGGGTCGTCGTGGAGGCGGCGAACCTTGGCTGGCACGATCTGCGGCTCGCGAGCATCCTGCAGGAGCGGACCGGTCTGCCGGCCTGGGTGGGCAACGACGCCGACGCGGCTGCACTCGTCGAGTACGGGACGCGCGCGGGCGCGTCGGACGGACTTGCGGTCGTCCGCATCGGACGGGGCGTCGGCGCGGGGCTGGTGCTGGCCGGTCGCCTGCACGCGGGGGCGCGGGCGGCTGCGGGCGAGATCGGCCACCTCGTCGTCGAGCCCGGCGGGCACCCCTGCAGCTGCGGCAACCGCGGTTGTCTGGAGACCGTCATCAGCGTCCCGTCCATCGTGGGGCAGGCCGCCGCCGCGGCTGGCGCCGACCCCGCAGGGCTGCCCTGGGACGCGACCGCGCTGCGCCACCGCCTCGGCGACGAGGCGGTCCACGCAGCGCTGCAGGCTGCGGGCACCCGGCTCGGTGCGATGCTGGCCCACCTCGTGGCGATCGTCGACGTGACCGAGATCGTCCTGTCGCTCGAGCTCGAGGGTGTGGGGGAGGAGTTCCTCGAGACGGTGCGGACGACGCTGGTCGAGCGCCTCCTGCCTATCGACGGCGAGCAGATCTTCGTCCACCTGACGGACTACGGGCCCGATCTCATCCTCCACGGTGCTCACGCGCTCGTGCTGGCGGGAGCTTTCGGGATGGCGCGGCCATGAGCACGCGTACGCCGGCCCGCAGGACCGACTGCCTCGCGGTCGGCATCGACATCGGTGGCACCAGCACCGAGCTCGTCGGCCTCGACGGTGAGGTCGCGACCCGCAGTCTCCTCGTGCCCACCCGGCACGGCGCGGCGCTCCCCGAGGCGACCGTGCGGGCAGTCCGCAGCCTCGTCGGCTCGGCGCCGGTAGAGCGGATCGGCGTGGGCGTGCCCGGGCAGGTCGACCCCGCGTCAGGGGTCGTCCGCAACGCGGTCAACCTCGGCATCGGGTCGGACGGGCTGCGGCTCGGGGACCTGCTGGCGGGCGCGCTCGGCGCCCCGGTCCGGGTGGAGAACGATGTCCGCGCCGCCGCGCTCGGCGCCTACCGCCATCTGCCGGGCTGCGCCGTCGGGGTCCTCATCCTGCTGAGCATCGGCACGGGTGTGGGGGCGGGCGTCGTCATCGACGGTCGCATCCACCGTGGCCGCGACGGCATGGCGGGCGAGGTGGGCCACATGGTCTTCGACCCGGCTGGGCCGCCCTGTGCGTGCGGCCTCGACGGCTGTCTCGAGACGCTCGTGTCCGGCCGGGCGATCGCCACGCGCTGGCGTCACGGTGAGGGGGCCGCGACCGCCGACCTGTTGCGCGCTGCGAGCGCAGGCGACCCGGTCGCCCGGGAACTGGCCGCGGAGCTCACCGCAACGCTCGCGCGGGTGATCCAGTGGCTCGTCATGACCTACGGCGCCGATGTCGTCGTCGTCGGCGGCGGTGTCGGCCGTCTCGGCGCCCCGCTGCTCGCGGGGGTCCACGAGCAGCTCGCGCGCTTTGCCGTCCGCTCCGCGGTGGCCGCACGCGCGCTCGCCCCGGAGCGGGTCATCTCGGCGCCGGCGGATCTTCCGCTCGGCGCGCTCGGCGCGGCAGCGGCCGCGCCGAGCCTGATCGGTAGGGAGTCGCACGACCCAAGGCGGATCCCACCCATGCAAGCACCGGGCGCAGCCCGGGAGAGGAGCAAGTCATGCGAGGGTACGTGACGCTCGCAACGATCGTGTTGGTGCTCGCCGTGCTCGCCGCCGCCTGTGGCGAGACCGAGCCGGTGGTCATCGACGAACCCGACGAGACAGAAGAGCCGGAAGCCCCGGAGGAGCCCGTCGAAGAGCCCGACGTGGCAGTCCCTGAGGGCCCCTACGAGCACCTTGCCCGCGCCGAAGCCGGTGAGTACGCAGGTACGTCGGTGCACCTTCTCGGCCAGTGGATCGAAGCAGAGGGCGACTTCTTCGCACGTTCGCTCGAAGGCTTCGCCGAGCGGACCGGGATCGACCTCACCTACGACGGCATCACGGACTACGAGACGGTTCTGAGCGTCCGCGTGGAGGGCGGCAACCCGCCGGACATCGCGCAGCTGGCCCAGCCCGGGCTGATGCGCGAGTTCGCGCAGGCGGGCCACCTCGTGGACCTGTCCACGTTCATGAACACCGCCCAGCTCGAGAGCGACTACGGCGAGGCCTGGACCGAGCTGGCGACCGTCGACGACGGCCTCTACGGCCTCTTCTACAAGGCCGACACGAAGTCCATCGTGTGGTACCCGGCGGCTGCCTTCGAGGCGGAGGGCTACGCGGTGCCGGAGACCTGGGACGAGCTGTGGGCGCTGTCGGAGCAGATCCGCGACGACGGCAACGGCGCGCCGTGGTGCATCTCTGTCGAGCACGGCGACGCGAGCGGGTGGGTCGCCACCGACTGGATCGAGGACGTGCTGCTGCGCACCGCCCCGCCGGAGGTCTACGACGGCTGGGTGGAGGGCACGGTGCCGTTCACCTCACCCGAGGTCACGCGTGCCGCCGAGATCGTCGGCGACCTGTGGTTCGAGGAGGGCTTCGCCTACGGCGGGGCAACCTACATCAACGCCACCTGGGTCGGCGAGACGCAGGACCCGATGTTCCATGAGGACGGGCCACGCTGCTGGATGCACAAGCAGGCCGCCTGGATCCCGAGCTTCTGGCCGGCCGACCCCGACACCGAGGAGCCGCTCTTCGAGCCCGGCGTCGACGTGCCGTTCTTCTACCTGCCGCCGATCGACGAGGAGTACGGCAACCCGGTCCTCGGCTCCGGCGACCTCATGCTGATGTTCGAAGACCGCGACGAGGTCCGCGCGGTCATGGAGTTCCTCGCCACCCCCGAGGCGGCCGAGGTCTGGATCGTCGAAGGCGGCATCGCTTCGCCTAACTCTGCGGTGCCGGATGACTGGTACATCGCCTACGCCCAGCAGGAGACGGCACGCATCCTCGGCGAGGCCACGACCCTGCGCTTCGACGCCTCGGACATGATGCCCGCCGAGGTCGGACAGGGCCGGTTCTGGGAGGCCATGGTCGAGTGGATCGCGGCCGAGGGCACCAACACCGACGAGATGCTCGAGTCCATCGACGCGGCATGGCCGTCCGGCTAGCCGTCCGCTGAACGAGGTCGACGGTGGCCCGTCCGGGTCGCGCGGCGCGTGGGGGGTTCGCACGCCCCCCACGCGCCCCGGGAGGTGACGACGTGCAGCCACTGGCCACGCCCGCCGGCGCGCCGAGCACGCCACGGGC
>SKPY01000498.1 GCA_007119305.1 Nitriliruptorales bacterium | reverse complement strand
GCGCCGCCGACCGCAACGACTCGCCGGCCTGAAGCCCAAACCCCAGATCGGCCAGCCGCGACAACCCCGCAAGCAGATCCGCCAGCCTCACCCTCGCCATTCGGACTCCTCGCCCCAAGAAAACCCAAGGCATGCTCCGGCC
Organism: Nitriliruptorales bacterium; assembly: GCA_007119305.1. GTDB lineage: Bacteria > Actinomycetota > Nitriliruptoria > Euzebyales > Egibacteraceae > SKPY01. The sequence continues at coordinate 2,581 of SKPY01000498.1, read as the reverse complement.
CGTGCAGCATTCGCTCGGCACAGATCTTGCCATCAGGTCGCGAAGGGATCGCCCCCACCGCGCAGCTCGCCCGACCACGACGCAGTCGCCAGGGCGGCACCGGCCGCAGGGTTCGATGCCGGGTGCGCTACGATCCCCGCGCCAGCTCACAGGAGCAGTTGCCAGCGCTACTCGCCCACCGCAGCAGGGCGGCCGGGCGTCTGAGCCGGCCCGGGCCAGCAGGCCCCTCGCCGACGTGGAGAGCGGCATGGCGGGGGCATACCGAGGAGTCGCGAATCCGACCGGTCCCCGCCCCGATAGCCAGCGTCGTCGACGGCGCGCTGGAGGCGACCACCGTCCTCTCCTACACGCGCGTCGGGCATGCGGTTCGCTCCCGCCTCGAGGGCTGGGAGGCACCACACGAGCTCGCTGGCAGCGGCCGGCGCGTGGTGATCACCGGTGCCAGCTCGGGACTGGGCGAGGCGGCGGCCGCTGCAGTGCTGGCCGCCGGGGCCCACACCCACCTGCTGGTGCGCTCGTCCGAGCGCGCGAACGAGACCCGCGCCCGCCTGACGCGCGCGCTCGGCTCGGACGTCCTCGACCGGATCACCCACGACGTCGCGGATCTCACCAACCTGGCCACGGTGCGCCGGGCCGCGCAGCGTCTGGTCGACGACGGCGCGCCGGTGCACGCGCTGGTCCACAACGCCGGCGCGACCTTCGACCGGGCCGCGCGCACCGTCGACGGGCTCGAGCGCACCTACCAGCTGCACGTCGCTGGGCCCTTCCTGCTGACCGCCCTGCTGCTGCCGCGCCTGGCCACAAGCGCACCCGCGCGGGTGATCACGGTCTCCTCGGGCGGGATGTACACCCAGCGGCTCGAGGTCGACCGGCTCGTCGACCCCGGGGCGGGCTACCGACCCACCGTCGCCTACGCGCAGGCCAAGCGCGCTCAAGTCGAGCTCACCACGGCGTTCGCGCGGCGCGCCGACCGTCACGGGGTCGACGCCTACGTGATGCACCCCGGGTGGGCGGACACTCCCGGCGTGCGCACCAGCCTGCCGACCTTCCGCCGGGTCGTGGGGCCACTGCTGCGCAACCCGGCCCAGGGGGCGGACACGATCGCCTGGCTGGCGCTGGCCCGGCTGCCGGCCGCGCCCGCGGGACGGATCTGGCACGACCGCCGCGCGCGTGCCAGCCACCGACTGCCGACCACCCGCGCAGCGCGTGGCGAGGTGGCGCGTCTGTGGCGCCGCGTCTGCCGCGACGTCGGCCTCGATCCCGCGGCATGCTTGGAGCATCACAACGATCCGTGACCGTCTCGCGCATCACCTCCGCGTGCTGGTCGAGGAGGTTGGTGCCCGGCCGCCAGGCTCGCCGGCCAACCGACGCGCGTGCGACCACGCCGTCGCCGTGCTGCGCGTCTGCGGCCTGGAAGTGGTCGAGCATCCCTTCACCACACGCTGGTGGGAGCCCGGCGCGGGCCGGATCGAGACGACGCTCGGCGTCATCGACACGGCGCCCGACCCCTACAGCCCCGCGTGCGACGTGCAGGGCCGCGTGCAGCGGGTCGAGCAGCTGGCCGGGCTCGAGGCGCTCGAGCCCGATCCGGGGCGGGTCCTGCTGCTGCACGGCGAGCTGGCCCGCGAGCAGCTGCTGCCGGCTGCGTTCCCGTTCCTCGACCTGCCGGCGCACGCGCGCATCCGCACCGCGCTGCGGCGGCTACGCCCGGCCGCGGTGCTCTCCGTGACCGAGCATTGGCAGCCGATCCTCGAGGACCCAGACCTGGCGGTACCCTCGACGACGCTCCCGCTCGAGGCGGGCACCGACCTCGGCGACGGCCAGCCGGTGCGCGTCGTGCTCGGCGGCGCGGTGCACGAGGGCGCGGGCCGCACCGTCGCCGCCCACAGCGGGCAGCGGAGCGACCGGCTGGTGCTGAGCGCCCACCTTGACTCCAAGACGACGACGCCGGGAGCGTTCGACAACGCCGCCAGCGTCGCGATCCTGCTGACGCTTGCGGAGACGGGTCTGGAGCGGCTCGGGCCGGTCGAGCTGGTCCTGTTCAACGGCGAGGACCACTTCGACGCCTGCGGTGAGGTCGCCTGGCTCGGCGCCACCGATCTCACCGAGGTCCGCGCGAACATCAACCTCGACGGGGTCGGGCTCGCCGGAGGTGGCACGTCGGTCGCGTCGCTGTCCTGTCCCCCACCGCTCGAGCGCGCCGTCGACGAGTGGGTCGCGCAGCGAGCAGGATGGGTCCGCGCCGACCCGTGGATCGAGAGCGACCACGCCATCTTCGCCATGCGGGACATCCCTGCGCTCGCCGTCACGAGCGAGGACGTCCACCAGTTGCTGGGCGGGCTCGCCCACACGCCCCATGACACGCTCGACGTGCTCGAACTCGACCTTCTTGAGGACGTGGTTGTCGCACTGCCCGAGCTAGCGTCGTTGGTCCGTGTGGGCCTCACCCGCCCAGCCTGAGGACCGAGCACCGGACCCGCGTCCTCGGGCGCTACCGCCGCCACCGACACCTTGTGCGCCTGGGACCAGAGCCGGCGCTGGCCATGCCGTCAAGGTGCACAGCGTGGGGATCAGCCTGCAT
>SKPY01000013.1 GCA_007119305.1 Nitriliruptorales bacterium | reverse complement strand
GCGACGACCTGCTGTCGGCCGGTCCGGGCAACAGCCTGCTGTTCGGCCAGGGCGGCGACGACTGGGCGTCCGGCGGCGGCGGCGACGACTACGTCGAGGGCAACGCCGGCGACGACCTGCTCCTCGGCGACCGCCGGTTCGGCATCACCCCCGACGGCGACGGCATCGCCGTGGACGGCCTGCTCGCCGAGCGGCCCACGATCGCCCGGCGCGGCCACGACCTGGGCGCGTTCCGCTGGCCGGCTGCGCAACGCGCCGACGACCGCTACCGGAATGCGTTCAGCGGTGAGCCGGGCCCGACGGCCATCGACGGCCTCGAGGGCGTGGCGGGCGAGGACGGCCAGGACGACCTCATCGGCGGCAACTCGCGCGCCGGGCTGCCTGCCGGCGCCAACACGCTCTACGGCGACGGCAACGACGACTTCGCACTCGGCGACAACGCCGCGGTGATCCGGGAAGTCGCCGACGACGCGTATGTCCGCTACGACGAGCGCTACCACCCCGACTACGAAGGCGAGCGCACGATCGTGCGGCAGGTCATCGAGTTCGACGTCGGCGCGTCGCTCGACTGCGGCGAGGACGGCGCGTGGGCCTGCGACGACCCGGCGCGGCCGTGGGGCGACGACTTCCTCGACGGCGGCCCGGGCGACGACACGCTGCACGGCCAGGACGGCGACGACGAGCTGTGGGGCAGCCCCGTCGACGACACCGCCAGTGGCGAACCCGACGGGGCGATCCACCCGCGCGGCACCTCGTGGGGCGACCACCTCATCGGCGGCCTCGGCGACGACCGGCTGTACGGCGGTCCCGGCCACGACGTGCTCGTCGGCGACCGCGGGGCGATCATCACCCGCTACCTCGACGACGATGCCGAGCGGGTGGCGTTCACCCGCCGCGGCCCGCCGCACGTCAACTTCGCCGGGCTCGAGGCCGGCGACCTGTGGCACCAGGTCGACCTGTACTGCAAGGAGGACCGCTCGGCGGTCGCCGACGGTGGCCTGCCGCGCTTCTTCGACCACGACGGCGACGGTTGTGCGCTCGGCGGCTCCGACGGGCTCGGCGACCCCGACAGCCCGGTCGTGATCGGGTCGCTGCCCAACCTGCGCTACTCCCACTACGCCTACGGCGGCGACGACCTGCTGCGCGGCGGCCGCGGCGACACCGTGCTCTACGGCGGCGGCGGCAACGACGTGCTCCAGGGCGACGAGGGCGCCGACATGCTGTTTGGCGGGCGCGGCTCGAACGTGCTCTACGGCGGCGAGGGTGAGCCCGGACAGGACTCGACCGACCCGGCCGACTATGTCCGCGACGACGACCGCGAGCACGTCGACTGGCTGTTCGGCGGGCGGGGCGAGAGCCTGCTCGACTACCGTCCGCGGGTGCAGCCGGGCACGGACCTCGACGCCGGCTGGGCGGACCCGGCGGCGCGGCGCGATCCGGCGCTGTGGTTCGAGCTGACCCGCCCCTACTGGCACCCCGACGACGTCGACGACGACACGTTCGAAGACCTCAGGGGCCACGAGGCGGATCTCGACGTGATCCTCGAGGCGGACGGCACCGCAGCCGAGGCCCTCGCCGACACGGCCATGGTGACCCGGCCGCAGCACCACCAGGGCGTCACCTGGGCGTACGGCGGCTGGGACCGCAAGGTGCACCAGGCCAGCGTGACGTCAAACCCGCCGGACGCCGGCGACCGCTTCATGGACTGGACCGGCAACTTCAACCTGTTCACCCATTGCGCGCGGCACTACGGCAGCGACAACATCAGCCGCGAGCTGCGGCCGGCGACCGGCGACGTCGTGCACCTCTTGGCGCTGATCGGCGGCGCCGGTCCGGACCTCGGCGCGCTGCGCACGCCTGGCACGAGCGGCTTCGACCAGATCGCGTTCGTGCACCCGAGCATCGACGGGTCCATGGGCGAGAACACCGGCGCGGCGTTCCGCGACGTCCAGCTCGACTGGGGCGCCGACCTGCCGGGCATCGACACGATCGCCGACGGCGTCGGCGGCACCCCCGGCCACCGCTACGACATCAACATCGCCTGTCCCGGGGGTGACGTGGCGGACTGACCTCGACCGGGGGGCGGCGCTCGCGTAAGCACCGGCGCCGCCGGGGACCGCCACCGGCATGACGCAGCCGCCCCCCGACGTGGTGGGACGCCCGCTGGAGGAGCTGCGCGAGCTTGCGGCCGCGTGCACCAACTGCAGGCTGTACGAGCACGCCTACGTCACCAACCTCGTCAAGCACTTCAAGTTCACCCAGCGGGGCAAGCGCCGCATCCACGCCAAGCCCGACGGCACGGAGATCGCCGCCTGCCGGCCGTGGCTCGACGGCGAGATCGCAGCGGTCGGCCCGGAGGTCGTCGTCGCGCTCGGTGCGACGGCCGCGAAAGCGCTGCTGGGCTCGGGGTTCCGCGTCACGAAGCAGCGGGGCGAGATCATCGAGCGCGACGGGCTGCGCTACACCGCCACCGTGCACCCCTCCGCGGTGCTGCGCCTCGACGACGAGCCGCGCCGCGCCGCCTTCGCCGACCTCGTCGACGACCTCGAGGCCGTCGCCGCCCTGCTCGAGGGCTGACGCCACCCGCCAGCCGCCACCACCCGCCACCACCCGCCGGGGTTTGCACTGTTTCGCAGCGGCGTTTCCCCGGTTTGGTCCCTAGCATTGGGCGCAAGCCCCTGCGCACCGTGGAATGCACGGACCCGACCCGCTGTTGCGAGGAACCAT
>SKPY01000214.1 GCA_007119305.1 Nitriliruptorales bacterium | reverse complement strand
CGGCGATCCCGCCCAGGTTGATGCCGATGTTGAACCCGTGCGGGCCGCTCGTGGTGCGCAGCACCCGCACCACCCGGCGGGTGAGCAGGGTGAGCTCGACCGCCTCGGCGTCGGTGAGGTCGTCGAGGTCGGCGACGTGGCGGAACGGCACCACCATGACGTGGCCGGGGTTGTACGGGAACGCGTTTAGGATCACGAACGCGAGCTCGCCGCGGTGCAAGATCAGCGTCTCCGCGTCACCCGCGGGGTCGCGGGCCGGCAGCTCGCAGAAGGGGCAGCCCACCGACTCCTTCGCGGGGTCCTTCACGTAGGCGAGCCGCCACGGGGTCCACAGCCGCTGCAGCTCGTCGAGGCGCTCGGCGCTGCCGCGGTCGCCGGCCCGCGGGTCCGGCTGGGTCACGTGCGCCGCTCCCGCACCGCCAGCGCGAGCTCCTCGGCGAACTCGTCGAGCGGCACGTCCTTGCGCTGCTCCCCGGCGTAGGGGCGCACCGCCACGGTGCGGGCGTCCACCTCTGTGTCGCCGACGATGAGCTGGAACGGCACCTTGGCGACCTGGTGGCGGCGGATCTTGGCGCCCATCGTGTCGTCGGAGTCGTCGAGCTCGGCGCGCAGGCCGAGGCCGGCGAGGTAGGCGGCGGCCTCGTCGCCGTAGGCGTGGTGGCGGTCGGCGACCGGCACGACGACCGCCTGCACCGGCGCCAGCCAGGTGGGGAACGCCCCGGCGGTCGACTCGAGCAGCACCGCGAAGAAGCGCTCGATCGAGCCGAACAGCGCCCGGTGGATCATGAACGGGCGGTGCGGGGCGCCGTCCTCGCCAGCGTAGGTGATGGCGAAGCGCTCGGGCAGGTTGAAGTCGACCTGGATCGTGGTCAGCTGCCACTCGCGGCCGATCGCGTCGCGGGCGTGGATGTCGATCTTGGGGCCGTAGAAGGCGCCCTCGCCCTCGTCGATCACGTAGTCGAGCCCGGACGCGGCCGCGGCCTCGCGCAGCGCGTCCTCGGCGTGGCGCCACTGCGCGTCGGTGCCGATCGACTTGCCGGCGGGCTTGGTCGACACCGCCACGCGCGACGGCTCGCCGAGGCCGAACGTGCGCAGGACGTCGCGGGCGAAGGTGATGCAGCCCCCGACCTCGTCGACCACCTGCTCGTCCGTGCAGAAGATGTGCGAGTCGTCCTGGGTGAAGCCCCGCGCGCGCAGCATGCCGTGCACGACCCCGGAGCGCTCGTAGCGGTAGACGGTGCCGAGCTCGGAGATGCGCAGCGGCAGCTCCCGGTAGCTGCGGGTGCGGGCGTTGAACGCCATGATGTGGAACGGGCAGTTCATCGGCTTGAGGCGGTAGGTGGCGGCCTCGACGTCCATGCCGGGGAACATCAGCTCGGCGTAGTTCTCGAGGTGGCCGGAGGTCTGCCACAGCTCCTCGCGCGCGATGTGGGGGGTGTAGACCGGCTGGTAGCCGCGCGCGAGCGTCTCGGCGCGGATCCAGTCCTCCATCTCCTTGCGCACGATCGCGCCCTTGGGCAGGAAGATCGCCATGCCGGGGCCGAGCTCCTCGGGGAACGCGACGAGCTCGAGCTCGCGGCCGATGCGGCGGTGGTCGCGCTTGCGCGCCTCCTCGAGCATGTGCAGGTGGGCCTTGAGCGCCTTGCGCGACTCCCAGGCGGTGCCGTAGATGCGCTGGAGCATCGGGTTGGCCTCGTCGCCGCGCCAGTAGGCGCCGGCGACCCGCTGGAGCGTGAAGGCGGGCACCCAGCGGGTGGTGGGGATGTGCGGGCCGCGGCACAGGTCCGGCCACACGCTGCCGTCGGCGCGCACGTTCTCGTACACGCTGACGGTGCTGCCCGCGTCGGGGTCGACGTCGGCGGTCTCGTCGCCGCTCACGCCGGCGCCGGAGGTGGCCCGCTCGATGATCTCGCGCTTGTAGGGCTGGTCGGCGAACAGCGCGAGCGCCTCGTCGCGGTCGAGCTCGCGGCGGCGGAACGCCTGGTCCTCGCGGATGATCTCGTGCATCCGCGCCTCGATCGCCTCGAGGTCCTCGGGGGTGAACGGCTCGGCGACGTCGAAGTCGTAGTAGAAGCCGTTCTCCACCGGCGGGCCGATCGCGAACTTCGCGTCGGGCCACAGGTCGGTGACCGCCTGGGCCATGATGTGCGCGACCGAGTGGCGCAGGATCGCCCGGCCCTCGTCGCTGTCGGCGGGGACCGGCTCGACCGTCGCGCCGTCGGCGACGGGCGCGTCGAGGTCGCACGCGCGCCCGTCGACCTTCGCGGCGAGCACCTGGCCCTTGCGCGCGCCGAGCGCCTCGAGCGCCTCCCGCGCGCTCGCCCCGCCGGCCACGTTGGCCGACGCCCCGTCGGGCCCCTTGACGACGATCTGGTCGGTGGACACGGGTCACTCCTGCAGCCGGGCAACGTGTCCCGAGGATAGCGAGCCTGCCGCCGGGGACCCTGCCGCGCACATCACCAATATTGGTGATGCCAGCCCGGCGGGACAGGATCACACTCAGTGGACTACCGGCAGGCGGGGCCAGGCCAGACTGGAACGACGATCAGCGCGTGGGGGAAGCCGATGTCCGCATCATGGTCGTGTCGTCGTGTGCTCGTATGCGCCCTGGCGCTCATGCTGGTGGCCGCGCTCGTGCCAACCGGCGCCGCCGCCGCGCCCGCCGCGCCGGGGTCGCTGTCGCCTGTCGAGGGCACGCGCACCGCCAGCAACCCCGTGCTGTCGTGGTCG
>SKPY01000378.1 GCA_007119305.1 Nitriliruptorales bacterium | reverse complement strand
TCGCCGTCGTCTCCGGCGACCTGCCCACGGGGCGTCGGGCACGCGACGAGCAGTAGCGTCGCGCCGGCGCCAGGGCGCGGCAGGCGACGTAGGCGACCTGCGCCGTCGACCACCGTCGCGGTGCGAAACGGATGAGCAATCCGTTTTCGCCGCAGGAGCACGGCCGTCCACAATCCCGTTCGGCAGCCCGAACAGCAACGGGTGCCCACCCGAACATGAACGCAGGCCCGGGGCAGGGGCACGGTCGTCGAGCTCCGCCGGCCGCGGACGCCACCCGCACGCTGGCGCGTCGCGGCCACCAGGTCAGCGCGGAAAGCCGGGGTGGCGATCATCCACAGCGAGCTCGATGCCGGGCATCGGCAGCGACGGCACCGCGCGCTTGTCGGTGGCCAGCCCGTCGAGCCACTCACGCAGCGACTCGCAGGCCTCGCGGGCCTTCGCGGAGTCCTCCTCGGATGGTGCGAGCAGGCCAAGCACTTCTTCGCGCTGCTCGTTCCTCAGGGATTGCAGCGCGGCGTCAAGCCGGACGACGGTCTGCTCGAGCGCCTTCGCCGCGGACCGCGCGGTCGACAGCAGGGTCATGCTCGTCATCGCGGTGTCGCGGTCGGGGGCACCGCGCGACGAACACGTTCCTCGTGGTGGTCGTCGACGAACAGGCCCGTGCGGCCACGACCTGCCATTCACCGCTCGTCTCGTCGCAGGTCACCCCCAGCTGTTGGACCGCGGCCCGCTCGCCAGGGCCTTGCGGAGCTTATCCAACACCATGAGCGCACTGCCGTAGGCCGCCATGAGCAGGAAGCGTAACAAGCCAGGAGCCGGAGCGGTCAGCTGCCGAAGCAGGCGAGCCCTCCGCCAGTCCCCACTGCGGCTGGCGAACTCGAGGTCCACTTCATCGACGTCGGCCAGCGACGCGACGCTCCTGCGCGCCGCCAGCGCGACGCTGCTCGTCGACACCGGCGCGACTGCTGTGCGGCTTGGCAGTAACTCGGCTGGCCAGCTGCGCTACCGTCTACCCGCCGCTCTGGGCAATGAGCCTGAGCGTGGCGGAACCAGGCATGGCAGACAAAGACGTCACCAGAGAGATGCGGCGGGCGCAGAAGGCTGGGTGGACCTTCGAACCGGCCGGCAAGAGCAGCCACGTACAGGGTTGGCTGGCCTGTGGTGATGGGTGCCGGATCGTGATCTATTCCACTCCCAAGGGCAGTTCGGGCTTCAAGACAGTGAAGCGGGCACTAGCCAAGTGTCCACACGGCCGTGCGCTCTGAGTGGCAGACGGGACATCGCCTCGCTAGTGTTGCCATATGCCAACATGCACGTAGACTGGCATGAGCTTGGAAGGGACACTGCGCATGGCTGCCTATGAATTCACCTTGGTCGTCGAGGGCTTCGACATCGACGACGAGGCCCAGCTCGACGCGCTCTTCGAGGCAACGGACGGCGATGCGACGCCAGTCGCGCGTGACGGGGTGGTCATGCTTGCCTTCGAGCGCCCGGCCGCTTCGGTGGAGGCGGCCATCACCGCCGCGGTTCGCGAGGTCGAGGGGGCGGTGCCCGGCGCGAGGGTCGTGCGTCTCGATGAAGATCTCGTGTCGACGAGCGACATCGCCACACGCGTGGAGCGCTCCCGCGAGAGCATCCGCCTGCTCGTCGAGGGCGCACGGGGCCCAGGCGGGTTCCCCGCGCCGGTCGGCTGGGTCGGTGACGCGATCCGTGTGTGGCGGTGGGCAGACGTCGTCGAGTGGTTCGCAGAGGCGCTCGATGAGGACCACCATGACGGAGCGACGCCGATCGAGGCTGGGTCCGCCGCGCTCATCAACGCGATGCTGCACAACCGCGGCCACGATCCGGCGGGCTACCTCGGCGTCCACCTGCTCCAGCGGATGCGCGGCGTGTCGTTGCTGCACCGCTCCACCCAGCCGGTGCGCGCCGTTGCTTCGTTGGGGTCGTCGAGCTACACGATCCGCCGTCGACCCTCGACCGAGGTCGCCAGTGAAGTGATCGCCGCCTCATGAGCGAACCGCGCGATCCCCGCCGCGGCGCGGCTCGGGTGGGCGGCGTCGTGGACTTGCGTGACATCCGCCTCGTCGGGATTGAGGCGACGCTGCACGAGCTCAGAGTCTCGCCGAGCTACACCGTCGACCTTCAGGAGCCGCAGATCAGCTGGGGGCACGACGGGACCATCCTCCACTACGAGGTCGAGGGCGCCCTGACGATCGCCACCGACACACGCGACGAGTCGGACGACGCGTCCGAGGACGCCGAGGCCGCCGACGGCGCGAACGGCGACGTCCCCGTGCTCTCGGCCACCGCCCGCTTTCTCGTCGTGTACGAGCTCCCCGAGGACTTCGAGTTCGACCCTGACGACGCCGACGACTTCGGACAGGTGAGCGTGCTGTTCAGCACCTACCCCTACTTCCGTGAGCTGCTCAACAGCCTCACCGTGCGCGCCGGCCTGCCCCCGCTCGTTCTCGGCACGCTGCGCTCGCCGCTCGATCGGCCCGAACCCGCCACGAGCGAACCTGCCGAGGACACGACGGACACCGACCACCGAGGACGCTGACCGGACTGCGCAGTCGACGCTGCGGTTTCGAGCGCGAGGCAGGCGTACGACAATGCGACTCATGACGAGGAAGGACCCCATGCCGGAGCCTCGACGCCACGGCAACCACCGCGCGGAGCCCGAGGAGAGCGAAGCCGGGCTGCCCGACGGCTGGATGGAGTGGGGCGGCGAG
>SKPY01000184.1 GCA_007119305.1 Nitriliruptorales bacterium | reverse complement strand
TGTGCGCAGCAGCGTGTCGAGCAGCTCGGCGCAGGCGTCGACGAGGTGCTCGCAGTTGTCGACCACGAGCAGCACGTCGCGCGTGCGGAGATGCGCTGCGAGCAGCTGCTCGAGCGGCTGGTCGTCGCCCTCCTCGACGCCGAGCACCCCCGCCACCGCCTTGGCGACGAGCCGCGGTTCGGTCAGGTGCGCCAACTCGACGAGCCACACCCCGTCCGGGAACCCGTCGTCAGCGAGGACCCGCGCGGCAGCCTCCACCGCCAGGCGGGTCTTGCCCACACCGCCCACCCCGGTCAGGCTCACCAGGCGCTGCGCGCTGAGCAGCCCGACGACCGTGTCGACCTCGGCCTTGCGGCCGACGAACCGCGTCAGCGACGGCTGCAGGTTCGTGCGGCCCGCCGCGGCGGGGACGGTCGCGGGCGCGGCGAGCTCGGGATCCTGCCGCAGGATCCGCTCATGCAGCCCGCGCAGCTCCGGCGACGGGTCGATGCCGAGCTCCTCCGCGAGCGTGTGGCGTGCGGCGTCGAACGCCTCGAGCGCGTCCGCCTGGCGTCCGGTCCGGTAGAGCGCCAGCATGAGCTGCCCGCGCAGGCGTTCACGCAACGGATGCGCGGAGACGAGCTGCTCGAGGTCGGTTACGACCTGCTCGTGGCGGCCGAGGCCGAGCTCGGCCTCGAGGCGCTCCTCGGTCGCGGCGAGGCGCTCGTCGTGCAGTCCGGCCGCGACGGCCCCGGCGAACGGCAAATCGGCGAGGTCCGCGAGCGCGTCGCCGCGCCACAGCTGCAGCGCCTGTGCGAGCGTGCAAGCAGCGACGGCCGGTTCGGCCTGGCGCGCGTCCTCCACGAGGTCGCGGAACCGGAGCGCGTCGACGGCCTGGGGCTCCAATGCGAGCAGGTAGCCCGGCGCCCGGGTCACGATCGTGTCGCGTCCGAGGAGCCTGCGCAGGTTGGAGACGTAGCCCTGCACGGTGTTGACCGCGCGCGGCGGCGGGTCCTGGCCCCACAGGCCCGTCACGAGCGCCTGCATCGACACGACCTGGCCCGGCTGGAGGGCGAGCAGCGCGAGCACCGCGCGCTGCTTGGGGCCCCCGAGCCCGTCCGCCCTGGCGTCGCCGACCACGACCTCCACCGGACCCAGCACGCGCACTGCGATCATGCCGGCTCCCGCTCGCCGCGAACACGGTGATCAGACAGGCGTCCAGCCGCCCACACGACCGTACCAAGCCCGCGGTGCCGCGTACACCCGCAGGCTGCTATGGGTAGCTCTGCGGGTTGACCACCGTGCCGAGGAGGGGCAGCCGGCGGACGCCGGGCGCGTGCAGGACGTCGAAGACCGCCTCGGGTCCGCTACGGCCCTGCGACATCCGCGCGGCAACGGCAGCCGCCACCCGCGGCGCGGCGAACGACGTGCCGTCCCAGTAGGCGAACCCCTCGAAGCCGTCCACGTCAGGGTCGGGTTCGAGGTCGAGCTGGCCGGCGCAGTGGTGCGGCACGTCGGGGTAGCGCGCCAGCCCGTCGCTCCAGTCGAGGAACGTGCTGTGGGCGCGGACACCGGGCGCGCACGCGTCGACCCACCAGCCGTAGTTGCTGAAGCAGGCGCGCCGCTGGCCGGAGGCGTCGAGCGCGCCGACCCCGACGACGTACTTCAGGGCCGCGGGGAAGAACGGCTCGCTCTGGCCGTCGTTGCCTGCCCCGGCCACGACGACGAGGCCGGGGTTGGCGGCGAGGTAGTCCTGCAGGAGCGCCTCGGTCGCGATGAGGCCCATGCCGTCGTGGGTGTAGCCGCCGACGGCGAGGGTGAGCACGTCGACTGCGCCCAGCTCCGGCAGGGCGGCGAGCCCCAGCGCGAGCTGCGCGTCGGTGACGTAGTCCTGGTGGGGCGCCTCACCGTGCTCCTCGCTGGGCAGGCGGCGGGCGACGACGGTGGCTCGGGGTGCGTGCTGCAGCACGAGCCCCGCGATGAACGTGCCGTGGCCCGCGGCGTAGTCGAGCAGGCCGTCCCCGTCGGCGTCGGGTTCGTCGTCGTCCTCGGGGGACCGAAAGTCGCAGCGGCCGCCGAAGTAGGGGTGCTCCCAGCTGCCGGTGTCGGGGACGCCGACCCGGATGCCCTCCCCCGGCAGGTCCGGCTCCTCGTAGAGCGACGCGCGCGGGACGGCGGGCCGCGGCGGCGTGACCGACATGAGCGACGCGTGCGTGGCACGGCCGAGCACGTGGTTCGGCCCGGCCCGCACGTCCGGCCCGGCCGTCTCTCGCAGGTGGCCGACCACCTCGGGCACCGTGTGGGCATCGGAGCTGAACTCGACACGTGCCACGCCGAGGCCGGCGACCGGTTCGACCCGCACCGACTCGACGTCGGCGAGGCCGCCCACGAGCTCGCCGACGCGGTCGGCGTCGGCCCGGGCCGCGAGCAGGCAGCCCGCCTCGTAGATGTACTCCCTGCCAGGCCCGCCCTCGGCCTCCTGCAGGTGCGGGGGCAGCGGCGGTATCCGCTCCCGGTGCTCGTGCTTGTCCCGCTTACGCCGCTTGCGCATCTCGGTCGCCTTCCCGCTCGCTGCCCCTGACCCCACCCAGCATCACGGTTCCGCTGCGCGCTTTCCAGGGGTTGGCTCCGCGACGGGGCGATCCCCCTGCTGCACAGCGTGCTCGCCGCCCCGGTCACCACGTCCGTGCGGGGCATCCCAACCGAGCTCGCGCTCACCCGTGAGGACGGGATGCCACGGGAGTGCGCGGCGACCTTC
>SKPY01000330.1 GCA_007119305.1 Nitriliruptorales bacterium | reverse complement strand
GGGCGCGGCGTCGGGCGGGCTGGGCGCGGCGTCGGGCGGGCTCGACGCGGCGCTGTCGTGTGGGGGGTCGTCGGGCTCCGGTTCGGGGGGGGCAGGGTCGTCGTTGGCGGGGGCGGTCGGGTGCTCGTTGGCGGGCTGGTCGGACGGTGCAGGGCCGGTCATGGTGACCTCCAAGCGGCGAGAACGCCGCAGCCGGGACCGAGTCTCGCGGGACCGGACGGTCGCACGAGGGTCAGTGTGCGCGTACCCGCGAGAGGATACCGGTTCGTCCCGGCGGGCGTCGACGCAGGGGCGTGGCAGGGGGCGTTCGCTGCCGGGGCGGGGCCGGGTCAGGCCGTCGCGGGGGTGTCTGCGGGGAGCGCGGTCCGCCGCCAGCGGTCGATGTCGGCCGCGACCCGATCGGGGTCCTCGATCATCACCACGTGGCCCAGCGAGTGGTAGACGTGCGCCGCCCAGTCGGGCCGGCGCTGGCGGACCTGCTGGGCGGATTCGAGCGTCATGAGCCGGTCCTGTGCGCCGACCAGCAGCAGCGTGGGAGCCGTGACCGCGTCGAGCGCCGTCCAGGTGCGCCGCCGGCCGGGTCCGAGCCGGCGCATCAGCGAGCGGGAGGCCTCGATGAACGCCTGGTGGCTGTGGGGCATGAGCCGGCGCTGGGCGACCATCTCCACGTGCGCCTGCAACAGCTCGGGGTCGAGGGAGTCGGGGTCCACCGTGCACAGCTGCATCGTCTCGCGGACTTGCTCGGCGGGGGTGATGCGGCGCGCCCGCTCGTCCAGCCACAGCTTGCCCAGGAACGGCGTCACGAACGTCGCGAAGCGCAGCGCGACGATCGGGTCGGGCCGGTTCACGACGGGCGGGACCGCGGGCCCGACGAGCACGAGCCCGGCGACGAGGTCCGGTCGTGCCGCGGCGAGGCAGTAGGCAAGATGGCCGCCCATCGAGTTGCCGAGCAGCAGCACCGGCCGGCCGCGGCTCACGACCTCGACGAAGCCGCCCAGGAGGTCGAGGTTGTCCTCGACGCTGGCGCTGCGGTTCGCCGGGATCGTGCGGCCGAAGCCGGCGAGGTCCGGCGCCCACACCGGACCGTGAGCCACGAGTCGCGGCGCGAGCAGCGACCAGTTGAGGTGCGAGCCGCCCAAGCCGTGGACGCACACCTGCACGGGCGCGTCGGCAGCGGCGTCATCCGTGGCGTCCCAGTGCGCGGCGTGCACCTCACCATGACCACGACCGCGTTCCAGCAGGTGGGCGGGCACGCGGACGTGGCGTGTCGGGATCCGGGGCCGGGGCGGGTTCGCGGTCATCGGCTGCGGCGCGGGCTACCCGTCCCCGTCCTCGGAGTCGGGTGCGCCCTCGTCGAGCGGGGGGATGACGAGCTCCTGGCCGACCGTGAGCGGCGTGTCGCGGGTGAGGTTGTTCGCCTCGGCGATGATCTCCCACTCCGACGTGTCGCCATAGAACTCGCGGGCGATCATCGTGAGCGTGTCGCCCGACTGCACGATGTAGGTGCGCGCGCCGGCGTTGTCATTCGTGGCGGCTTCCGCGCCGTTGTCGGGCTCGCCGTCGGCGGGCTCGTCGGCGGTGGTCGCGGGCTCCTCCCGGGTGCCCGCGCTCAGCGCGTCGATCTGATCCTGCAGGCGGTCGTTCTCCTCGCGGAGGGCGGTGACCGTGCCCTCCAGCTCCGCGATGCGGTCGTCGTCGACCGCGCCGCGGCCCCCCCAGCAGCTGCCGAGCACGAACACGAGCACGAAGGCCACGCCGTACACGGCCATCCGGCCCCACAGGATCCGACCCTCGTAGTGCCCCTCGGCCTCGTAGTCGTCGTAGTCCATGTGACGATAGGCTACAACCATGCCTGATCGAGAGTGGGTTTCGATCACCGACCCGGACGACAAGCACGACACGTACCTGTTCGACGTGAGCTTCCTGCTGTCGTCGTACACCTGCATCTACGGGCGCGGGTGCCCGGGGATCGGGGACCAGCCCGACCCCGTGCGGGCGTGCTGCATCCACGGGGCCCACTACGTCGACGAGGAGGACCGCGAGCGGGTCGAGGCCATGGTCGACGAGCTCGGCCCGGACTACATGCAGTTCTATGCCACCGCGAAGCGCAGCGGCGTCACCGCCCGCGCCGGCGAGGGCGAGTACCGCACCCGCAAGAAGGACGGCGCCTGCATCTTCCAGAACCGGGATGGGTTCGCGACCGGCCCGGGCTGCGCCCTGCACCACTACGCCGTCGACCGCGGCGAGCACCACATGACCTACAAGCCCGAGGTCTGCTGGCTCGTGCCGCTGCGCCGCGAGATCACCGAGGACGTCGCCGACGACGGCGAGACGAAGTGGATCACCACGATCACGAGCTACGACCGGGGCGCGTGGGGCCCGGGCGGGTCGGACTTCGGCTGGTGGTGCACCGAGTCGCCGGAGGCCTACGTCGGCACCGAGCCGGTGTACCGCTCGATGGCGGCGGAGCTGCGGGAGATGACGAGCGACGCGGTCTACGACGAGCTCGCCGCCTACCTCGACGACCGCCGCGCGCACGCCCGCAAGCCCCTGCCGCTGTTCGTGGGCTGAACTGCAGCCTCAGCCCAGCTCCTGCGGGCGGTTGACGTTGCGGGCGAACAGCCCGGTCGGGTCGGCGGCCCCCCACACCCCGGGGCCGGCGACGCGGGCGCCCAGCGTCACCGCCGCCGCGGTCACACCGCGCTGTCCGCCCTCGAGCCGCGCCCGCAGCGCCGGTGCGGC
>SKPY01000283.1 GCA_007119305.1 Nitriliruptorales bacterium | reverse complement strand
TGGCGCGTCGTGGCTGGGCTCGCCGGCGGTTGCCTCCGGTGGGCGCTCGGGCGCGTCGTGGCTGGGCTCGCCGGCAGCCGCCTTCGACGCAGCGACCTCCGCGGCGATGCGGTCCCACAACCCGGGTGGCGGTGCCGGGGGGTTCGCGTCGTCGGACTCTGCGCTGGTGGCGGCCTCGACGACCCGGCGCAGGTCGTCGAACTCCCGCCGGCACTGCCCACACGCATCGAGGTGGGCACGATCGCCGTTCTCGGTAGGTTCGCCGAGTGCGAGAAGCGCGAGACGGTCGGGATCGACGTGGCTCATGCGTCGTCTCCCCTCGGCTCGGGCGGCAGCGTACGCCGCAGGCGCTCCAGGCCGCGGCGGATGTGGCTCTTCGCGGTGCCGAGCGGCAGGTCGAGCCGCGCGGCGACCTCCTGGTGGCTGAGCCCGTCGAAGAACGCGAGCTCGAGCACCGCCCGCTGCTCAGCGGGCAGCCGCTTGAGCGCGTCGGCGACGAGCAGGCGGTCTGCGATCTGTTCGATGTCGGGCGAGGCGCCGATCTGCTCCGGCGGGGCGGCCACCGGTGTCGGGAGCCGGGAGTCGGCGCGGAGCCGGTCGATGACCTTGTGGCGGGCGATGCCGATGAGCCATGCGGGCAGCTCAGCCTGCTCGGGGCGGTAGCGGTGGCGGGACTGCCAGGCTGACACGAAGACCTGCTGCGTCACGTCCTCGGCGTCGGCGCCCGACCGGAGCATGCGTGCGCAGAAGCGGTGCACCATCCCGCCCCAGGCGTCGTAGGCCGCACGCAGCGCAGCCTCGTCACCTGCCCGGAACGCCGTGGCCACGGCCCCGGCGTCGACCGCATCAACACCCATCACCGCTACGGTAGCCGATGCGCGGCGCCTGCGGTCAGCGGCCGACGGGCTCGGCGAGCACGACGATGTTGTCGCGGTAGCTGCGGCGGGCGGGGTCGAACTCGCCGCCACAGGTGACGAGAGCCAGGCGCGGTGGCCCCGTGCGGTCGAACAGGTCGTTGGGCAGCTCGTCCTTCGGCAGCTGGCGCCGGGCTGTGACCCGGTAGGTGCGCTGCTCGCCGTCCTCGACCTCGAGGGTGACGACGTCACCTGCGCGCAGCCGGTGCAGGTCGAAGAACACTCCACGACCCTGCTGGCGATCGTCGACGTGCGCTGCGAGCACGACGGTGCCCGCGCCAGTGCCGGGCGCAGCGCCGTAGCGGTACCAGCCGACGGTGCGGACGTCATCGGGGATCTCCATCTCGCGGGTCGACGCCAGCACGCCGACCGGCGCGACGGGGGCGTCCACGTCGAGGGCGGGCAGCGCGAGGCGGGTGGGACGCAGCTGGTGGTCGGAGGTGGTGTGGTCGTCGAGACGGGCTGAACGGGTCGAGACCGAGGGGCCGGGCCTGGCCGTCGGGCCGGTGGCCTCGGCGGACGGGGCCGGTGGGGAAGCGGCCGCGTCCGGTTCAGGTGACGCTGCCGGGTCGGTCGGAGCAGCGGCTGCGTCCGGTCGCGGGGGCGGGGTGTGGCCGGCGGCAGGGGAGCTCGGCGCGGTGAGGGCGCCGAAGTCGGCGGGCGGGCGCAGCGCGTAGCCTGCGGTGAGGCCGGCGGCGATGAGCGCGATGCCGACGCTGATGACGACGAGGGGGCGGAGGAGGGGGCGCATGGGCGGAGATGCCGAGGGGGAGGCCCGGGCGGGCCTCCCCCTCGGTCCGCAGGTGCTCAGCGGCGCGCCCGGGCGTAGGCCAGGCCGCCAGTGGTCGCCATGAGCCCACCGGCGAGCATGAGCGCGGCGACCCACAGCGGCAGCGCCGACGCGGTCGCGGCTCCACCGGAGCCGGCGTGCACGGCGGCGGGGTCGGAGTGCAGGCCGCTGATGGTCTGCACGAGGAGGTCGAGGTTGCCGTCGTCGAGCGAACCGATCGCGTAGACGATCGTCGAGGTGCCCTCGGGCAGCGACAGGTCGGCCGGGCCGAGCACCGCCTCGTCGCCACCAGCGGGGACGACGTCAGCGGACACGGTGCCGGCAGGCAGGTCGGCGCCGGCCTCGTCCGGGTTGGCGAGGTCGGAGAACACCGGTTCGCCGCCGGCGCGCACGTCCACGGCCGGTGCAGCAGCGGTGTGGCGGACCGTCAGGCGGGTGTCGCCTGCGGCGATCTCGGACACGTCGTTCACGAACACCGACAGGGTGGGCTCACCCGTCTCGGTCAGGTGCGCGACGATGGAGGCGTTCGCGCCGGCGGGCAGGGTCGCGGAGCCGGCGATCGCCGGGTCGGCGTCCTCCGGGTCGGTGCCGGCGGGGTAGATCTCGATGTCGTAGTCGCCGGCGGGCAGGGTGAGCGGGTCGGTGATGGTGCCGGGCTCGAAGCCGGGCAGGGTGGCGTCGCCGTTGACCCAGACGTCGACCGTGAGGTCGGGCACGCCGTGGACGACGGTGACCGTGCCCTCGCCGTCCTGTGCGGCCGCTGGCAGCGCGGCCACGAGCGCGAGCAGGAAGGCGAGGACGAGAACGAACTTGGTGCGCATGGTAGGGCTCCTGTCTGGTTGGTGGACGTTCACCCGGTCTTTCGCAGGCACAGGCGCCGGTGGATGCAGAAACTTCGCACGGCGTGGGGCAGGTGGTTGCGGATCAGCGATGTGCTGGCACGGCCCCACGCGTGGAGGCGCGGCGGCAGGTTGCAGGGACGGGTGGGGGTGCCTACCATTCGGCTGACCCCCCGGTGGGATGCCCGAGTGGCCAAAGGGA
>SKPY01000202.1 GCA_007119305.1 Nitriliruptorales bacterium | reverse complement strand
CGCCGAGGTGGCGGCGCGCGCGCCGTCGCGGAACAGCTGGCCCATGAACAGCACGCCCGCGGCGGCACCGCCGACCAGCCCCAGCATCTTGCGGCGCGAGACCAGTGCGGGTTCAGCGCTGTCGCCGCAGCCGGCCGCAGGCCCGCAGCCGCTCGACCCGTCAGCGTCGTCGAGCAGCGGCAGCTCGCGCCGCGGACGGGCGCCGGCGTGCTCGGGGCGGGTCAGGCCCTCGGACAGCCGGGGCCGGTCGTCGACCCCGAAGGCATCGACGAACGTCTCGTGGTAGCGGGTGTAGAACTCGGCTTCGTCGAGGTCGCCGGCGAGCACGCGGTGCGCATCGCGGGCGATCGCCAGGCCGAGCTCGGTGTCGGCTGGCGCGTCGGCGAGCACCTCACGGGCCCACGCCTCGCCGCCGGCGGACTGGCCGGGACCGGGGGCTACATGTTCGTCTGCCACTGTGAGCTCCTTGCGGGTGGGCTGACACCGCAGCGACGGGCCTGCGCGGCACACCGCGCGGCCCGCCGAGCGGTCACTTGCCGGCGTCGGCGGGGTCGGCGTCGCCGACGACGAACAGCCCGACCGCGCCCTTGGGGACGTTGGCGAACTTGTGCGTCACGAACGGGTAGATCCCGTCGGTGTCGAAGGTGAACTCCACGAACCCGCCCTGGGAGGCCTGCAGGTCCAGCGCCTGCGCACCGCCGGGCGCGTCACGGTCGGGGTGCAGCCGGAAGCTGCCTTCCTTGTAGACCGTGTCGAAGATCGTGCCGATGACGTGGAACGAGCTGTTCTCGCTCGGGCCGTTGTTCATCACCCACATGCGCACGCGATCGTCGGGCTCGACGCCCTCGATCGGCGCGTGGACGTACTGGAACGGGTAGCCGTTGAACACGACAGCGTCCCAGTCCTCGGCGAGCATCTTGTCGTGGGCCTGGCCGAGCGTGCCGAAGTACACATCGTGCTGCACGAGGTAGAACTCGTGATCGACGGGGTCGAGGTCGGGCGGGTCGATGATCACCGCGCCGTGCTTGCCGATGCCGGTGTGCTGCAGCACCGGGTCGCTGCCGCAGTGGTACATGTAGACGCCGGCGTGCTTCGCCTCGAACTCGTAGACGAGCTCCTCGCCCGGCTCGATGCTGCGCATCTCCACGTTGGGCGCGACCTTCGAGGCGTGGAAGTCGATCGAGTGCGGCATGTCCCCGTCGTTGATGAAGGTGATCCGGAACGTGTCGCCGACCTTGCCACGCAAGGTCGGGCCGGGGATCTGCTCGTTGTATGCCCACACCTGCTGGACGACGCCGGGCGCGAGCTCCATCGTCATGTGGGAGACGCGGATCTCGTACTCGTGGACGTCGCCTTCCGGAGCGGGCTCCAGCCGCGGATCGCGGGGCTCCCACTCGTCGGATGGCTCGCCGGCGAGGTCGACCTCCGGTCCGCCATGGTGATCCCCGTCCTGGTCGGCTTGGGCTGCGTCCGCCGGTGGCGGCGTTGGCGCCTGGGCGCACCCTGCGAGGAGCAGCGCCAGGACCGCGAGGGCGGTGGCCACTCGGGAGAACCGCATCGTTTATCTCCTCGTTGATCGTTTATCCGTGCGATCAAGGTAAAGCAGGGGTGGGTGCTCCCCGACGGGCCGAACGTCCCGGGCCCGAGGGACCAAGGTCTCTGCCCCGTTGGGACCGGCGGCCCTGCGCCAGCGCTGGTGCCCGCGGTTCAGGCCTCGGACCCGCTACGTGGAGCGGCCACGTCGCGCGTCGCTCAGGAGCGCTCCCCCGCCGGCGCCCACGGGCCGGTCAGCAGCAGGCTCCACAGGTCGATGCCGTACCACAGGTTGCCGAGGCGGAGATTCTCGTCGGCGGCGTGCTGGTTGTTGTCGGGGTTGGCGATCGGGACGATGACGGCCGGGACGCCGAGCACGTCGGTGAAGTGGTGCAACGGCACCGACCCGCCGAGGGTCGGCATGGTGAGTGCCGGCCGGCCCGCAGCCGCCGTGGCGGCCTCGACGAGGTGCTCGACGATCGGCGCGCCGGCGTTCGCACGCGCGGCCGGGTAGGCCTCGTGAGCGGCGGGCCGCGCGACCCGGCCCGCGCGGCGCTCGGCAGCCGTGGGCTCGCGGTCCACGACGTGGTAGCCGAGGCGCGCCAGGTGCTGGCGGACGAGGCGCAGCATCCGACCCGGATCGTCGCCGGGTGCGAGCCGGATGTCGACCGAGGCGGTCGCCGACGCGGGGATGACGTTGCGGGCCTCGACCCCCACGCTCGCCGCTGCGAGCCCGCGCACGTTGAACGACGGCAGCATGAGCCGCTCGACGAGCCGCGCCTCGGCCACCTCGGGCGCTGCGATGCCGAGCTCGTCACGCAGCTGCTTCTCCACCGAGGGCAGCGCGGCGAGGTGGCGGCGCTCGGCCGGCGAGGGCGGGCGGGTGTCGTCGTAGAAGCCGTCGATCGTCACCCGGCCGCTGGCGTCCTTGCAGGAGGCGAGCACGTGGGCGAGCTCCAGCGCCGGGTTCGGCACCCAGTTGCCGTAATGTCCGCTGTGCAGCTCGTGGCGCGGCCCGTAGACGGTGAGGTCGAAGCCGCAGTAGCCGCGCACCCCGAGGACGATCTGGGGAACCCCCGTCTGGTGCACCGGCCCGTCGCAGATGAGCCAGGCGTCCGCGCGCAGGCGCTCGCCCAGCGTCTCGAGGTAGGACCGCAGGTGGGTGGAGCCCGACTCCTCCTCGCCCTCGAAGCAGCACACGAGGTTGACCCTTGG
>SKPY01000183.1 GCA_007119305.1 Nitriliruptorales bacterium | reverse complement strand
GAGCGCGAGATCCGCCCGGTCGCAGCGCACTACGACGAGACCGAGGAGTTCCCCTGGCCCGTCGTGCGCACGGCCGCCGAGGTCGGGCTGTACTCGCTGGATCTGTTCCTGCAGCACCGCCAGGACGAGACGGGCCTTACGCTGCCGCTCGTGATGGAGGAGGTCTTCTGGGGGTGTGCGGGCATCGGGTTGTGCCTGTTCGGCACGGGGCTGCCGCTCGCCGCGCTCGCGGGGGCGGGCACGCAGGAGCAGCTGTTCGAATGGGCCCCGCGGATGTTCGGCAGCCCCGAGGAGCCCGCCGTCGCGGCGTTCGCCGTGACCGAGCCGCAGGCCGGCTCCGACGTGTCGTCCCTGCGGACCCGCGCCGTCCGCGACGGTGACGAGTGGGTGCTGAACGGCACGAAGGTCTTCATCACCAACGGCGGCGTGGCGAGCGTCTACCTGGTCGTCGCCACCGTCGCTCCGGACCTCGGCCACCGCGGTCAGGCAACGTTCATCATCGCCCGGGACGATCCCGGCATCCGTCCGGGCAAGAAGGAGCGCAAGCTCGGCATCCGCGCCTCGGACACCTCGGAGGTCATCCTCGCCGACTGCCGCATCCCGCTCGACCGCGTGGTCGGCGGGCCGGAGCAGCTCGAACGTCGCCTTGCCAGAGCCCGCCAGGGCGAGTCGAGCGGCAGGGCGTCCACCGCGCTGCAGACGTTCGAGCGCACGCGCCCGTTCGTCGCGGTGCAGGCGGTGGGCATCGCCCGGGCAGCGCTGGAGTTCGCCACCGGCTACGCGCGCGAGCGCGAGCAGTTCGGCACCCCGATCGCCGAGCACCAGGCGGTCGCGCACCAGCTCGCCGACATGGCGCTCGACGTGGAGTGCAGCCGGCTGCTCGTCCGCAAGGCGGGCTGGCTGGCGGCCACCGGCAAGCCGTTCACGGTCGGTGAGGGCTCGATGAGCAAGCTGAAGGCGAGCGAGACCGCCGTGCGCGTCACCGAGCGGGCCATCCAGATCCTCGGCGGCTACGGCTACATGCGCGACTACCCGGTGGAGAAGTGGTCCCGGGACGCGAAGATCTACACGATCTTCGAGGGCACGAGCGAGATGCAGCGCAAGGTGATCGCCCGCCACGTGCTCGAGGGCTGAGCGCGGGCGCGTGCATGGGCCGGCGGGGATGCGGGCAGGGTCAGCCGCGGAGGTGCCCATGCCGACGCTTGTCACCGGGGCCAGCCGTGGGCTCGGACTCGAGTTCGCCCGCCAGATCGCGCAGGCGGGCGACACGGTCTTCGCGACCTGCCGCGACCCTGCGGCGGCCACCGCGCTGCAGCGGGTGGCGGACGCGGCGCCGGACCGCGTCCGGCTCATCCCCCTCGACGTCGACGATCCGAGCAGCATCGCCGCCTGCGCGCAGCAGGTTCACACCGCCGGCATCCCCCTCGACCTGCTCGTTCACAGCGCCGGCGTGTGGGCGGTTGGTGGGCCCGCGTCCAGCGGCCCGCTCGGCCGGCTCGAGCCCGATGCCCTGCTGGCGGTGCTGCGCACCAACGCCGTCGGCGCCCTCGCGGTCACGCAGGCGCTCGCGCCGCACCTCGGCCCGCAGGCGACCGTCGCGCACCTGTCGTCGGGCCTCGGCTCGCTCGCCCGCGACGTCCCCCGCGACAACTACGGCTACGCGCTGTCGAAGGCCGCGCTCAACATGGTCACCCGCTACCTCGCCGAGGACCTCGCAGACCGCGACGTGCGGGTGGTCTCCGTCGACCCCGGCTGGGTCCGCACCGACCTCGGCGGCCCGTCCGCGCGCCTGGAGCCCGCGGAGGCCGTGACGCAGGTGCGGGCGGTGCTCGCGGACCTGCCCGCCGACGCGAGCGGCCGCTTCTGGAACCGCCACGGCGAGGAGGTCCCCTGGTGAGGGGGGGGCCGCAACCCCCCTTCCCCACAGGGTTATCCACAGGCTGTGGGAAACGCGCAGAAGGCTTGCCGTTGGCCGGATTGCGCTGTGGACGGGGTGGGGATACGCGCCGCGGCGGGGTGCGTCGGCTAGAACAGAGGCGATGGCCGACGCCTCGGACGCCCGCACGCCCCCTGCGACGCCTGCCGGCGCGCCGGCAGGCGACGGCGACTTCGGCCTGCGCTGGCCCGGCCGCGACAGCGCGTTCGCGCAGGCCGACGCGCCCGCTGCAGGCCGGCTCGTGCTCGACCGCGCGACCTCGGTCCGTCCGGCCACCGCCCGGCACACGTTCGTGGAGGGCGAGAACCTCGCGGTGCTGCGCCTGCTCGCCGCCGACCTCGCCGGGACGGTGGCGCTGATCTACCTCGACCCCCCCTACAACACCGGCCAGGCGATGACGTACCGGGACCGCTTCCACGCCGGCCCCGCCGACCGGGGCCGCCACGCCCCGTGGCTGTCCCTGATGGCCCCCAGGCTCGTCCTGGCGCGGCGTCTGCTGCGCGACGACGGGCTGCTGCTCGTGTCGATCGACGACCACGAGGTCGCGCACCTGCGCCTGCTGCTCGACGAGATCTACGGTGAGCAGGCGTTCCTCGGGACGTTCGTGTGGCGCCGGCGGACCGGTGCGCTCGACGCCGTGCGCAACCTGTCCGCCGACCACGAGTACGTGCTGTGCTACACGAAGGCAGCGGGGCGGCTCGCCGGCGAGCCACGCAGCTTCAACGGCTACGCCAACCCCGACGGCGACCCGCGCGGGCCGTGGATCGCCGACAACCTGTCGGCGAACAAGCCGGGCGGGGACACCCACTACGCCATCACCGACCCGGACACCGGCCACGAGTACTGGCCGCCCCGGGGCCGCCACTGGCCCTACAACCCGCAGACGATGGCCCGCAAGATCGCCGAGGGCCGGGTCCTGTTCCCCGGCCGCGCGGACGGCACGCCGATGCTCAAGCGCTTCCAGGGCGAGGCACGGCGCACGCAGCGGCCGGTGTCGACGTGGATCGCCTCCCCACGCGACCCCGCGCCGGACGACGCCGAGGCGCTGACCCTCGTGTCGGGGTTCACCACCGAGGGCACGCGGGCGCTCAAGCGCATCCTCGGGGAGAAGGCCTTCAGCTACCCGAAGCCCGTCAGCCTGCTGCGCGGGCTCGTCCAGCAGGCCAGCGCCGGCGACGACCTCGTGCTCGACTTCTTCGCCGGCACGGCGACGACCGCGCAGGCCGTCCTCGAGGCGAACGCCGCCGACGGCGCAGCCCGACGGTTCTGCTGCGTGCAGCAGGCCGAGCCCGTCTCCGGGGGCAGCTACCCGACCATCGCCGACGTCGCCAGGGAGCGCATCCGCCGCGTGCTGCCCGCAGGGCAGGGCGTGCGGATGTACCGCTTCGCGGACCGCTGAGCCTGGGCGATCGACAACGGTAGTAGGCGCCGTTAGGGTGATGCTGAACCCGCTCGTGCCCGAACGCCTGCTGCATTGGAGGGAGACGCCATGCGCGGACCCGCGCTCGCCCGGTTGGCCACCCTGCTGGGCCTCGCCCTGCTGCTGACCGCCTGTCCGGCGGAGGTCGACGACGACGACGTGGTCGAGCTCGACGACCCCGACCCCGACGTCGAGGAACCCGAGCCCGAGGAGGAGCCCGAGGAGGTCGAGGGCGAGCCGCTGCCCACGATCACCCTCGACACCACCACTGAGGGCTACGACCCGATCCGCTACGAGGGCGCCTTCATGATCGCCGAGGCCTGGGAGGAGCTCGGCTTCGAGGTGGAGGTCGAGCCCACCGAGTTCGGCACCCTCCTCGAGCGCTTCTACGACGAGCAGGACTTCCAGGCGACGATCCTCGGCTGGTCGGGCCGCGTCGACCGCCTCGACCCGCACCACTTCCTCGGCACGCTCTACGGCGGGCACACCGACCCCGGCGGCAACAACCCCGGCGGCTGGGTGAACGACGAGTTCGACGAGCTGTTCCGCCAGCAGCGCGAGGAGCCCGAGGAGGACACCCGCATCGAGATGGTCCAGGAGATGCAGGCGATCGCCGCCGAGGAGATGCCGGTGAACGTGCTCTTCTACCGCGACGAGGTCGTCGCCTACAACAACGAGAAGTTCGAGGGCTTCGTCGAGATGTCGGGTGAGGCGATCTACAACGAGTGGACGCCCTACGAGGTGAGCCCCCTCACCGACGACGCGATGCTCACCATCGGCACGCCCGAGGAGCCAGACACGATCAACCCGCTCGACTCCACGTCCGTGTGGGGTTGGAAGTTCATGCGGATGTACTACGACAAGCTTGTCCGGCTGAGCCCTGAGGTCGAGCCGGAGATGTGGGCTGCTGAAGCGATCGACACGCCCGACGACACCACCTACGAGGTCACACTGCGCGACGGCATGACCTTCCACGACGGCGAGGCCGTCACCGTCGACGACATCGTGTTCACGTTCGAGTACTACATCGACAACGAGTTCGGCTACTTCATGCCGTTCCTCGACATGATCGAGAGCGTCGAGGCGCCCGACGAGTCCACGGTGGTGTTCAACCTCAGCGAGCCGTTCGGGCCGTTCATCAACGTCACGCTCGCCCAGATCCCGATCCTGCCCGAGCACATCTGGGGCGATATCGACAACCCGGCGGACCTCGCGCCGGACGAGATCCCCACGGTCGGCAGCGGCCCGTTCCAGTTCGACCGGTTCGACGCCGGGGAGTACAAGGCGATGACCGTCTTCGCGGACCACTGGACCGCCGGCGACATCGAGATCGAGGGCATCGACTACAACATCTACGCCGACGCGGAGGGTGTGTTCACGGGTCTGCAGACCGAGGAGATCGACATGACCGCCTGGCGGCTCGAGCCGGGGCAGGTCCCGCTCGCCGAGGACGAGGACTTCCTCACCGTGGTGAACGCCCCCGACTTCGGCTACTACCACCTCACGTTCAACGTGCGTGAGGAGCCGTTCGACGACGTCGCCGTCCGCCAGGCGCTGTCGCACGCGATCGACAAGGACACGATCATCGACGTGCTCCTCGACGGTCGCGGCGAGCCCGGCTCGTCGGTCGTCGCGCCGTCGAACCCGACCTGGCACAACCCCGACATCACCCGGTACGACTACGACATGGACCGCGCGCGCGAGCTCCTCGAAGAAGCCGGCTACGGCTGGGACGCCGACGGCCGCATCGTCGCTCCGGGCTCGTAGCCGTGCACGTCGCGTTGCCGGCCCCGGTCGCGGGGGTGAGACCCGCCACCCTGCCGAACCCCTCGACCGGCGCCGGCGACGCGTCCTCCCACCAACGGCGGTCGGCGGCGAGACAGGCGTAGCAGATGCGCACCTTCCTGCTCAGCCGGGTCCTGCAGCTCGTGGTGACGTTCTGGGTGATCGTCACCGTGCTGTTCTTCCTGTTCCGCCTCGGCCTGCCCGACCCGACCCTGGCGCTGATCAGCGAGGGGTTGTCGCCGGAGGACCGCCAGCGGGTGATCCAGCGCTTCGGCTTGGACCTGCCGGTGTGGCAGCAGTACTTCGTCTACCTCGGCAACCTGGCCCGCGGCGAGCTGGGGGTCTCGTTCTACTACAAGGCACCCGTCGGGGTGGTGGTCTTCGAGCGGCTTGCGAACACGCTCGTGCTGATGCTGCCGGCGATCCTGCTGTCGTACACCGCCGGGCCGCTGCTCGGGGTGCTGCTGGTGTGGAAGCGCGGCTCGGGCGCGGAGACCGGTGGCATCACCCTCGGACTGATCCTGCGCTCCGCGCCGGTGTTCTGGACCGGGATGCTCGCGATCTTCGTGTTCGGGGTGACCTATGGGTGGTTGCCCACCAGCGGGATGCGCACGCTGCCGTACGAGGCGGCGAACTGGTTCGACAAGGTCCTCACGCTCGACTTCCTGCGCCACCTGCTGCTGCCGATGCTGGTGATCGCCGCGTACTACCTCGCGCTGCCGATGCTGATCATGCGCAACACGATGCTGGAGGTCATCGGCGACGACTTCATCGAGTTCTGCGAGGCGCGCGGCTTCTCCCAGCGCCGTACGATGTACCGCCACGCTGCGCGCAACGCGCTGCTGCCGGTCGTGACGCAGGCGGCGGTCACCACCGGACTGGCGGTCGGCGGCCAGGTCGTCGTCGAGGTCGTGTTCAGCTGGCCGGGGCTCGGCCGGGAGATGTTTCACGCGGTGCGCACCAGCGACTACCCGGTGGCCCAGGCGACGTTCGTGTTCCTGGCCGCGATGGTGCTCGCGATGAACTTCATCGTCGACCTCGTGTACTCCAAGCTCGACCCGCGGGTCACCCACGAGGCCGCGAAGGGGTAGGCGGTGGCTGCCCTCGCGCGCAACCTGTGGACGATCATCCGGCGCGACCGGATGGCGACGGTCGGCCTGGCGATCCTCGTCGGCATGGTGCTGATCGCCACGTTCGCCCCGCTGATCGCCACGCACGACCCGAACGCGATCAACGAGCGCGTCGAGGGCGTGGCGGTGCACCACGACGGGCAGACCTGGCGTGACGTGGAGCGCATCGGCGACGCGCCGCTGAACTCCGTGGCGCTGCGCGACGACGGCATGGGCGTGGCGGTCGGCTTCGAGGGGGAGGCGGCGCTACGCACCGGCGGAGGCTGGACGGACGCCGACGTCGGCGTGAACGTGACCCTGCGCGGCGTCGACACCGCCGACGGGCTGACCGTCGCCGTCGGCGACGGCGGGGTGGCGCTGCACCTCGTCGACGAGGAGTGGCGTGCCACCGACACCGGCACGGACGCGGACCTGAACGCCGTCGCGGTGGCTGCCACGGACCACGCCCTGGCGGTCGGGGACGCCGGCGTGGTGCTGCGCTGGGACGGCAGCGCCTGGAGCAGCCTCGACGCCGGCGTCGAACGGGCCCTGCACGCGGTCACGCTGGTCGACGAGTCGTTCGGCGTGGTCACCGGCGACCGCGGCACGCTCCTGCTCTACGACGGCGACGGCTTCGAGGCTGTCGAGGGGCTGGGGTTCCGCGAGCTGTTCGGGGTGGACGCGCTGGACCGCGACACGATCCTCGCGGTGGGCGAGCGGGGCACCATCCTGCGCCTGGCCGGCGACGAGTGGCAGGAGATGCGGGCGCCGGAATCGCGCGACCTGCGCGACGTGCGCCTGCTCGGCCCCGACGCGGCGCTGACGGTCGGCACGCACGGCGTCGTCATGCGCATGGACGGGCAGGAGTGGGAGCGCGAGGACACCGGGTACGGCCAGACGCTGCGCGCCCTCGCCGCCGCCGACGGCGAGGTGGTCGCGGTGGGCACCGACCCGTTCGTGGACCGGCTCGGGGAGCCGTCGCGCGACCACCTGTTCGGGACGACGCACCTCGGGCGCGACATCTTCAGCCAGACGATCTGGGGGTCGCGGACCGCCCTCATGGTCGGGCTGCTGGCCGCGCTCATGGTGGTGGTGATCGGCACGAACGTCGGGTTGATCGCCGGCTACTTCAAGGGCAAGACCGGCTCGTTCCTCATGCGCTTCGTCGACGTGATGTACGCGCTGCCGTTCGAGCCGTTCGCGCTCGTGCTCGTGCTGATCTTCCGACCGAGCCTTGCGATCATCATCCTGGCGATCGGTCTGCTCACCTGGCGCACGACGGCGCGGATCATCCGCTCGCAGGTGCTGTCGCTGTCGGAGCGCCCATTCGTGAAGGCCGCGCGGGTGGCCGGCGCGAGCGACTGGCGCATCCTCTACGTCCACATCGCGCCGAACGTGCTGCCGCTGGCGTTCCTGCAGCTCGCGGTGGCCATGGCGTTCGCGATCACGGCCGAGGCGACGCTGTCCTTCCTCGGGCTCGGCCCGCCGCAGATCTACTCGTGGGGCACGATCCTGCACGAGGCGCGGCTGTCCGGCGCCTGGCGCACCGCCTGGTGGTGGATCATCCCGCCGGGGCTGTTCATCATGGTGACCGTCGTCGCGGTGTTCTTCATCGCCCGGGCGCTCGAGGTGCTGACCAACCCCAGACTCGCGGCGAGGGGCTGACATCGTGACCGACGCACACACGCGTACGAGCGCGGGGACACCGGGGCAGGCCGACCTCGCGGGCGCGCCCCTGCTCGACGTGCACGACCTGCGCACCTACTACGGCACGCACGCCGGCGAGGTGCGCGCCGTCGACGGGATCTCCTTCGCGCTGTCCGAGGGGGAGAACCTCGGGCTCGTCGGCGAGAGCGGCTGTGGCAAGACCACCGTGGCCAAGACGCTGCTCCGGGTCCTGCCGTCCAACGCGCGCACCTCCGGGGGGGAGATCCGCTTCCGCACGGATGGCAGGCAGCGGGATCTGCTCACCATGCCGACGCGTGAGCTCAACACGGTGCGCTGGCGCGAGCTCGCGATGGTCACCCAGAGCGCGATGAACGCCCTCGACCCCGTCTACCGGGTGGGCGACCAGATCGTCGAGACGATTCAGACCCACCAGGAGGTCTCCACCGCCGCCGCCCGCGCCCGCACCGAGGAGCTGTTCGCGATCGTGGGGCTCGAGCGCAACCGCCTCGACGACTACCCCCACCAGCTGTCGGGCGGGATGCGGCAGCGCGCGGTGATCGCCACCGCCCTCGCGCTCGAGCCGTCGCTCATCGTCGCCGACGAGCCGACCACCGCCCTCGACGTCGTCGTGCAGGACGGCATCCTCGGCCAGCTGCAGCACATCCAGGAGCAGGCCAACCACGCGATGATCCTCGTGACCCACGACATCTCGGTGGTGGCCGAGACGTGCCAGCGGGTGGCGGTGATGTACGCGGGCAAGATCGTCGAGCTCGGCACGACCGCCGACATCTTCAACGCCCCCGCGCACCCCTACACGATGGGGTTGCTCAACGCCTTTCCCACCCTGGAGAGCGCGAAGGGGGACCTCATCTCGATCCCCGGCTCGCCCCCCGACCTCACCGTGGCAGATCCCGACGAGCCGATCACCGGTTGCCGCTTTGCGCCGCGCTGCCCCTTCGCGACCGAGCGGTGCGAGCGCGAGGACCCGCCTGACGTCGAGGTGGCGCCCGGCCACTTCGCCGCGTGCCACTACGCCGACGATGCGCCGCGGATGCGCACCGATGCCGCCGACCGGCAGGCGTGGCTGCGCACCGCCGCAGCGGTGGCGACACAGGAGGCCGCCGAGGCGGCGCTGGTGTCCGGCGCCGACGGGGGCCGGGCACCGCACGCCGGCGCCGGGCACGGCCGGTCCCCGCACGCCGGCGCCGGACACTCCGCCACCCTGGAGGTCCGGGGCCTGCGGCGCCACTTCCCCCTGCAGTCGGGGTTCGTCGCGTCGCTGCTGCGCCAGACCGACCGCAAGGTGCACGCCGTCGACGATGTGACCTTGCAGATCCTGCCCGGCGAGATCCTCGGCCTCGCCGGCGAGAGCGGCTCGGGCAAGAGCACGCTCGGGGAGGTGGTCTGCGGCCTGCAGCCGCCCACGACGGGGACGGTCGCCTACGGCGGTGAGCCGGTCAGGACGCGGGGTCGGGGCCATCGCGAGTTCCGGCGCAACGTCCAGATGGTCTTCCAGGACCCCTACCAGACGCTGAACCCCCGCTTCACCGTGGGCCAGACCGTCGAGGAGCCGCTGCGCAACTTCGGGCTCGGGTCGCCCGACGAGCGGCGCGCCCGCGTGCTCGAGGCGCTGCGCCGTGCGGGGCTGCCCGGCGAGGGGCTGCTGGGGCGCTATCCGCACGAGCTGTCCGGGGGGCAGCGGCAGCGGGTCGCGATCGCGCGCGGCATCGTGCTCGAGCCCACGCTGCTCGTGGCTGACGAGCCCGTGTCGATGCTCGACGTCTCCATCCGCGCTGGTGTGCTGAACCTGTTCAAGCGCTTCCGCGACGAGCTCGGCATGTCGATCCTGTACGTCTCGCACGACCTCGCCACGATCCGCTACATCTGCGATCGCACCGCCATCCTCTACCTCGGTCGCATCGCCGAGATCGGGCCGACGCGCGACGTCATCGAGCGGCCCCGCCACCCCTACACCGAGCTGCTGCTGTCGGCCGTGCCGGCGTCGCGGCCCGGCGAGGAGCGCGAGCGCATCGACCCCCGCGGGGAGATCCCCGACCCGATCGATCTGCCCAACGGCTGCCGCTTCCACGCCCGCTGCCGCTACGCCCTCGCCGGCGCCGGCTGGGAGGGCCGCGACCTCGTCCGCCTCGTGGAGCAGCGGCGGATCGCGGTGCTCGAGGACGCCGACGCGGCCGTGGCCGGCGAGACGGAGCTGCTCGAAGCGGTCCGGGACATGCGACCCGACGGGCTCGACCTCGAGGTGTCCGCCGCCGCCGGCCAGGGCCAGGCCGTCGCCGCCTACCTCGAAGACCTCATGGCGGCGTCCGGCCGCTCCATCGCCGAGGCCGTCGAGGGCATCGACGTCGACGGCGACACCGTGCGCGTGCGCTTCCCCGCCGTAAACGAGCCCGACTACCACGACGCCGGCGGCGGCCACCACGTCTACTGCGCCCGGCCCCCGTGGTGCTCCGGCGTCCCCACCGACTGACCCACGCCCCCGGGGCGCCACCGCAGCACCCAGATGGCTGCGCTAGCCCCACCGCCCGAGGACGCGGCGCCGGCGCCGCATCCTCGGGCGGTGGTG
>SKPY01000020.1 GCA_007119305.1 Nitriliruptorales bacterium | reverse complement strand
GGTGCCGTAGCCGACGAGCACGTTGCCGGAGGCGTCGCCATCGCCATCGGGTTCGGGGACCATGTCGGCGGCCTCAGCGTCGTCGGAGGTCTCGCCGGGCGCGCCGGCCGGTGCCGCGGCGGGCTGCTCGCCCTCCGCCCTGGCGCCCTGCGCAGCCGTGCCGCCCACGTCGATCGTGATGAGCGGCTGGCCCACCTGGACCTCCTCGCCGACCTCCGCGTGCAGTGCCGTCACGGCGCCCTCGAAGGGACTCGGCACCTCGACGACGGCCTTTGCGGTCTCGACCTCGGCGACGGGTTGGTCGACCTCGATCGCGTCGCCCACCGCGACGAGCCAGCTCACGATCTCGCCCTCGGTGAGGCCCTCGCCGAGGTCGGGCAGCAGGAAGTCCTTCTCAGCCACGCATGCCCCCTTACACGAAGCTCAACGAGCGCTCGACGGTGTCGAGGATGCGGTCGGTGTCGGGCAGGAAGTACTCCTCGAGCTTGGCCGGCGGGTACGGCACGTCGAACCCGCCGACGCGCAGCACCGGGGCCTCGAGGTGGTAGAAGCATCGTTCGGTGACCTGCGCGGCGAGCTCCGCGCCGAAGCCGGAGAACACCTGGGCCTCGTGGACCACCAGCGCCCTGCCCGTCTTCTCCACGCTCGCGGTGACGGTGCGCACGTCGAGCGGCACGAGCGTGCGCAGATCGACGACCTCGAGATCCCAGCCCTCGTCCTCCGCGGCGGCCGCCGCGTCGAGGCAGGTCCGCACCATCGGGCCGTAGCAGAACAGCGACGCCGTGGTCCCCTCCCGGCGCACCACCGCGGTGCCGAACGGCTCGGTGGACGCCGGCAGGTCGGCCTCCTCCTTCAGCCAGTAGCGGCGCTTGGGCTCGAAGAACAGCACCGGATCTGCTGAGGTGACCGCCTCGCGCAGCAGCGAGTAGCCGTCGCTCGGCGTGCCGGGCGACACGACTTTCAGCCCCGCGACGTGGCAGAAGAAGTTCTCCGGGCTCTCCGAGTGGTGCTCGACCGCGCCGATGCCGCCCCCGTAGGGGATGCGGATCACGACGGGGACCGTCACCGTGCCCCGTGACCGGTTCCGCAGCTTCGCGAGGTGGGACACGATCTGCTCGAACGCGGGGTACGTGAAGCCGTCGAACTGCATCTCGACCACGGGCTTGTAGCCGTACAGGGCCATGCCGATGGCGGTGCCCACGATCCCGGATTCGGCGAGCGGGGTGTCGAAGCAGCGCTTGTCGCCGAAGCGCTCCTGCAGCTTGTCGGTGATCCGGAACACCCCGCCGAGCTTGCCGACGTCCTCACCGAACATGACGACCTTGTCGTCGGCCTCCATGGCATCGTGCAGCGCGGTGTTCAGCGCCTGCGCCATCGTGATCGCCACGGTCCTACCCCTCCCCACCCTGGTCGGCGTCGAGCTCGCGCCGCAGCATGGCCTTCTGCTCCTCGTAGCTGCTCGGCGGGTCGACGTAGACGTGCTCGAACAGCTCGAAGGGGTCACCGTGGGGCGCGTCGTAGATCTCCTCGCGCATGCGCTGGGCGTAGCCCTTGGCCTCCGCGTCGATCTCGGCGCGGAAGTCGTCATCGATCAGGCCCTGCTTGCCCAGGAAGGTCTCGAAGCGGGCGATCGGGTCACGCCGCTGCCACTCGTCGAGCTCCTCCGGGGTGCGGTAGCGGGTCGGGTCGTCCGCGGTCGTGTGCGCCTCCATGCGGTAGGTCACCGCCTCGATGAGGCTCGGACCCTCGCCGCGCCGGGCCCGGTCCACCGCCATCTTCGTGACCGCGTACGTGCCCAACACGTCGTTGCCGTCACAGCGGAAGCCGGGCATCCCGTAGCCCACCGCCTTGTGCGCGATCGTCGGGGCCTTCGTCTGGGCCGACAGCGGCACGCTGATCGCATACTGGTTGTTCTGCACGAAGAACACGCACGGCGCGTGGTAGACGGCCGCGAAGTTCATCGCCTCGTGCGGGTCACCCTCGCTCGTCGCGCCGTCGCCGAAGTAGGTCATCACCACGACGTCCGAGCCGTCGAAGGCCGCACCCATCGCGAACCCGGCGGCGTGCAGCGCCTGCGTGCCGATCGGGATCGCAAGGAGCCCGAAGTTGTTCTCGTAGGGGTCGTGGTCGGACAGCCAGGTGCCGCGGAACAGGTGGAGCACCTTGCCGGGGTCGACGCCGCGGACGAGCGCCGCGCCCATCTCGCGGTAGCTGGGGAAGACCCAGTCCTGCCGGTCCAGCGCGTAGGCCCCGCCCACCTGCGCCGCCTCCTGCCCCAGCAGGGACGCGTACACCCCGAGCTGGCCCTGGCGCTGGAGGTTGATGGCCTGCTTGTCGACACGCCTGGCCAGGACCATGAACCGGTACAGGTTGCGGAAGTCGTCCTCCTTCAGGTCGAGGGGGTACCCCTCGACGTCGTGCAGCTCGCCGTGGTCGTCGAGCAGCTGCACCGGAGGGTGCTCGGGCAGCAGCGAGGTCGGATCGGGATCGAGCGGGGCGAAGGCGGACTCGGGATGCTGGACGGTGCTGGCGGCATGCTCAGCGGGGGGAGCGCCGCTGTCTGAGTCGCTCATGCTGGACTCCTCGTCGTCACATCGGCGGGGTGACCGCCGGATGGCGCTTGGCTCCGGTGCATCCTCGCGCATCTTCGCGGATCGCGCGCGCGTTCGTGCGCCGGGCACCCAGCCCGGTTCGTACCCGAGTGCGCGCGGTCCATCCCTCGCGCCGGATCACGGCGAGCGGGCGGCGCGTGGCGGAGCCTAACCG
>SKPY01000041.1 GCA_007119305.1 Nitriliruptorales bacterium | reverse complement strand
CCTCCGCGGCGAGCTTCACCTGGGTGGAGCCCGGCACGACCATGGCCCGCACCCCGTCGGCGACCTGCTTGCCGGCGACGACCGCAGCCGCCGCCCGCAGGTCCGACAGGCGCGCGTTCGTGCACGAGCCGAGGAATACCCGGTCGAGGCGGATGTCCGTCAGCGCCTCGCCGCCCTCAAGACCCATGTAGTCGAGCGCCCTGCGGGCCTGCTCGGGGTCGCGGGTGTGCTCGGGCGCCGGCACGCGGCCGGTGACCGCGACGCTCTGCGCCGGGGTGGTGCCCCACGTGACCGTCGGCGCGAACGTGGTCGCGTCGAGCTCGACGACCCTGTCGAACGTCGCGCCGTCGTCGGTGCGCAGCGTGCGCCAGTGCTCGAGCGCCGCGTCCCAGTCCTCGCCGTGCGGCGCGTGCTGGCGGCCTTTGAGGTAGGCGAACGTCGTCTCGTCGGGCGCGATCAGGCCGGCCCGCGCCCCGCCCTCGATCGACATGTTGCACACCGTCATGCGCTCTTCCATCGACAGCGCCTCGACGGTCTCGCCCCGGTACTCGATGACGTGCCCGACCCCGCCGTCGACGCCGATCTCGGCGATGACCTTCAGGATGAGGTCTTTCGCGGTGACCCCAAACGGCAACGCGCCGGTGACCTCGACCGCCATCGTCTTCGGCTTGGCTTGCGACAGCACCTGTGTCGCCAGCACGTGCTCGACCTCGCTCGTGCCGATGCCGAACGCCAGCGCCCCGAACGCCCCGTGCGTGGCGGTGTGCGAATCGCCGCACACGATCGTCATGCCCGGCTGGGTCACCCCCAGCTCCGGACCGATCATGTGCACGATGCCCTGGCGGGGGCTGCGCCAGCCCTCGTAGCGCACCCCGAACTCGGCGACGTTGCGCTCGAGCGCCTCGATCTGCACCCGCGACAGGTCATCAGCGATCGGCAGGCTGCGGTCGGTCGTCGGGATGTTGTGGTCCACCGTGGCCAGCGTGAGCTCCGGGCGCCGGACCCGCCGTCCGGCGAGCCGCAGCCCGTCGAACGCCTGGGGGCTGGTGACCTCGTGCACGAGGTGCAGGTCGATGTAGAGCAGGTCGGGCTCGACGCCGCCGCCGTCACGCACGACGTGGGCGTCCCAGACCTTCTCCACGAGCGTCTTCGCCATAAGCACCCTCCTCGGTGCTCGCGGTGCTGGTGGGACGGGCGCTACCGAGCGCCGCTGCGTCGGCCGCACCGGCGCGGCGACCCTGGCGCGCCAACTCCGGTCGCCGGCTGAACGGCAGCCTAGCCGCTCACGCGTGTGGCGGGGACAGCCGGCGCCGGCGCCACGCCGTGCCGCGGGGACAACCGGCGGCGCCGCCCACGCCGCGAGGCGCGACGGCGGCGGTCAGCTGCTCCAGCGGGCCCCGCGGCCCATGCGGTCCGCCACGCCGTTGCGGACGTGGACGTCCTCGCTCTTGGTCAGCTCGAAGGCGACCAGCTCGTCGCCGGTCTCCTCGGCCACGGCCTTGGCGACCCGGGCGACCAGCTCAGCCTCCTCCTTCGGCGTCTGCTGCGGATCGACGTTCAACTTCACAACGGTCATGGTGTGCTACCTCGGTCTCGGTCACGAGCGCCGCCGTCGGCGCGCGTGGTGTCTGCTTCGTTCAGGGGGTGACCGCGGCCACGTCGGCGGGCTGCCGGCGCAGGCGCACGGACTTGTTCAGCGCGTTCAGGAACGCTCGCGCGCTGGCTTCGACCACGTCGGTGGACACGCCGCGCCCCGTGTAGCGCTGCCCGTCCACCTCCACCTGGACCGTCACATCACCGAGGGCATCGATGCCCTTCGTGACGGCGGCGACGTTGAAGGTCACCAGCGTCGCTGCTCCGAGCGCAGGCCCGGAGTCGGGGTCGGAGCCGACCGCGCGGCGGATCGCGCCGCAGGCCGCGTCGACCATGCCATCTCCCATCGCCGACTCGTCGATCTCGACGCCGTCGGCGTTCCTGCGGACACGCACCGTCGCCGTGGGTGCGGAGGCGGTGCCGCCGGAGACCTGCAGGGAAACCAGCTCGTAGGCCTCATCGTCGCTTGCGTACACCTCGTCGGCGACGATCGCGGCGAGGTCGGCATCGGTCAGCTCGACCTTGCGGTCGGCGAGCTCTTTGAAGCGCTCGAACGCCCGCTGCATCTCAGCGCGGTCGAGCGTGTAGCCCATCGCCTCGAGCTGCTTGATGAAGGCGTGACGCCCGGAGTGCTTGCCCAGCACGATCTGCGCGCCGACCGCCCCGACGTCTTCAGCGGTCATGATCTCGTACGTCTGGCGGTCCTCGATCACGCCATGCTGGTGGATGCCGGACTCGTGGGCGAACGCGTTCTTGCCCACGACCGCCTTGTTGAACTGGACGGGATAGCCGGTGAGGGCCGACACGAGGCGCGACGTGCGCATGATCTCGGGCGTGTGCACGCGCGTCGGGCGGTCGAGCAGGTCGGCTCGGGTCGCGAGCGCCATGACGACCTCCTCCATCGAGCAGTTGCCCGCCCGCTCGCCGATGCCGTTCACCGCGACCTCGACCTGCCGGGCGCCGTTGCGGACCGCTTCGACGGAGTTGGCGACCGCCAGCCCGAGGTCGTTGTGGCAGTGCACGCTGACGGCGACGTCCGGGCCGACGCGCCGGACGATCTCCGCGATGAGCGCGCCGAAGTCGTGCGGCAGCGCGTAGCCCACCGTGTCGGGGATGTTCACGGTGGTGGCGCCGGCGGCGACCGTCTCGTCGACGATGCGCAGCAGGAAGTCGGTG
>SKPY01000340.1 GCA_007119305.1 Nitriliruptorales bacterium | reverse complement strand
TCGGCGCCCCCACGGCAGCCCGGGCCCGCCGACGGTGCCGACGCCCCCTTCGCCGCCGACGGCGAGGCCGGGCCCCCCTCACCCGCAGGTGGCGGGCCCGTACCCGGCGACACGTCCGCCACCGCACCCGCCGACCCCCAGCCGACCGTCGGGCTCGAGGAGCCGGCGGGTGTCGGGACGCCCCACCTGGAGGGCGCGAACGAGGGACCGGTCGCCGACGCCCACCTGTTCGAGCGGATCTCCCGCGGGACCTCCCGGGCGATCGACACGATGTTCTCACCCACGCGGGACTTTGGGGTCCCCGCGCTGCTGGTCGCGGCCCTGGCCGCCTACCTGGTGTTTCACCGCCGACTCGATCGCGGCTCGCTGCCAATGAGCGGACTGGCGGCCACCCATGACGGAAGCCCCACCCATGCGCGCATCGAGCTCTGACCCGCAGCCGGCGCCGCAGTTCGCCGGCCGCCTGCGCGCCGTGACCATGGGCCGGTTGCTGACGTTCCTCGGCGTGATGGTGCTGCTGGCGGCCACCGGTGGCTCGCTTGTCGATCCCGCCGGATGGTCCCTGCTGGTGTGGGCCGGCGCCGGCTACCTCGTCTGCAACCTCGTCGTGCTCGTGCTGCCCGCCCGCCGCAACGTGCAGCGGGTGGCGCTCGACGCGTCCCTGCTGGTGGACGCAGTGGCCGTGGGCGTGACCCTGGCCGTGACGGGAGGACCCGCCAGCCCGCTCGCGTTCCTGCTGTACGCCGAGGTGGTCGCGCTCACCCTGGTGTTCGGATGGTGGACCGGCGTGCGCGCCTGCATCCTGCTGAGCCTCTCCCTGGCGTGGGTGGCCAGCACCGGCCCACCGGCGCTGGCCGAGGTCGCGGAGCTCCTCGGCGACACCGACCTGGCCCTGTCCCACGCGCTGGAACCCGAGATCCGCACGGTGCTGCTGATGCTCGGGATGTGGCTCGTGGCCGGCCTCGTCGCGACCCTGAGCACGGTCACCGAACGGGAGCTGCGGGGCCTGATCGACGATCTCGCGCTGCTGCGCGACATCAACCACGACATGGACTCGAGCCAGGATCTCGCCCAGGTCTCCGACCAGATCGCGGAGACCCTGGTGGAGACCTTCGAGTACGAGCGCGCGGTGGTGTGGCTCCCGGAGGGCGACGAGCTCGTCGCCGTCGGCGGCGCCGGCCTGGACGAGGCGGCGCTGGCCGAGCTGGGAACCCGCCGGGTGGCGTCGCAGGCCTACCCGCTGCGCAACGCCCTGCGGGACGGCGCGCCGTGGCCGGTGCCCCGTGACGATCCACGCCCCGGCGCCCTGGAGCGCATGCTCGGCAAGGGCGCCCCGCTGGTGCTGGTGCCGATGGGCGACGAGGAGCGCCTCGTGGGCATGATCACCGCCGTGGTCCCACGACGGCTCGGTCGCCCGCCCCGACTGCGGCACCGTGACGTGCGGCTGCTGGCGATGCTGCGCGGCGAGGCGGCGCTGGTGCTCGACAACGCGCGCCTTCACGCGGAGCTGCGGGCACGTGCGGTCACGGACGCGCTCACCGGGCTGCCCAACCACGGGTTCTTCCAGCAGCGCCTCGAGGAGGAGCTGCACCGTGCCGATCGCCGCCGGAGCCGCGGCGAGCACGCCGACCTGTCGCTGGTGCTGCTCGACCTCGACCACTTCAAGCAGATCAACGACACCTACGGACACCCCACCGGCGACAAGGTGCTGCAGGCGGTCTCCCGCACGGCGGGCAAGGTCCTGCGCAGCGCCGACGTGCTGTGCCGCTACGGCGGCGAGGAGTTCGGGATCATCCTGCCCGACACCGGCGGGCGAGACGCGAAGCGGGCCTGCGAGCGCATCCGGGAGGCACTGGGCCGCTTGGAGCTCACCGCTGACGACGGTCGGCCGCTGGACCCCGTCACCGCCTCCTTCGGGATCGCGACGCTCGGGGAGCGGCCCGCCGACCGGGCGCCCCTCGTGGCGAGAGCGGACGAGGCGCTCTACGCCGCCAAGCGAGGCGGCCGCGACCGGATCGTGCTCGCCCGAGACGACAGCGAGCTCACCGGCACCCGCGGCTGACGCCGCGACCGCGGCGAGACGCACGGCGGGCCTGGGTCGCCTCAGCGCCCGAGGCGCTCGATCATGAGCTGCGCGGCCTCGGAGGGATTCATCGCGACCGGGATCCCCATCGAGTCGAGGATCTCCTTCTTCTCGGCCGCCGACTCACCGCCGGGACCGCCCTCCTTGACGATGGCGCCGGCGTGGCCCATCTGCTTGCCCTCGGGTGCCTCGAACCCCGCGATGTAGCCGACCACGGGGGTGTCGGGGATGTTGTCGCGGATCCACTCGCCCGCCAGCTGCTCCTCGGAGCCGCCGATCTCGCCGACGAAGGCGATGGCCTCGGTGTCGGGGTCGTTGGCGAAGGCCTCGATGACCTCCTGGAACTGCGTGCCGATGACCGGGTCGCCCCCGATGCCCACGCAGGTGGAGATCCCGATGCCCGCGGCCGCGAGCTCGTGCATGATCTGGTAGGTCAGCGTGCCCGACCGGCTGACGAGGCCGACCTTGCCCGGCATGGTGATGTCGGCGGGGATGATGCCGACGTTGGACTTCCCGGGACTGATCAGGCCGGGGCAGTTGGGCCCGATGAGCCGCACGCCGCCGTGGCGCACCACGGTGTCGTACACCTCGGTCATGTCGTGCACCGGCACGCCCTCGGTGATCGTGACGATGGTCTCGACCCCGGCCTCGTAGGCCTCGAGGATGGCATCCTTGGTGAAGGGCGCGGG